>CAJAXU010000299.1 GCA_903948045.1 uncultured beta proteobacterium
GAGCCGCAAATCAATGTGACCATGGCAAATGTGCTGATTCCGTTTCCGGGGGCCAGCAGTGCTGACGTGCACAACATGGTGGCGCGCCCGGCCGAGCAGGTGCTAAGTCAAATAGCGGGCATTGAGCACACCTACTCTGTGGCACGACCCGGTTTGGCTGTGATGACGGTGCAGTTCAAGGTGGGCGTGCCCCGCACCGATGCGCTGGTGCGTCTGTATGACGTGCTCAATGCCAACCAGGATTGGTTGCCGCGAGAGCTGGGCACGCTCACTCCCATTGTCAAACCCAAGGGCATTGACGACGTGCCGGTGCTGGCGCTGACACTGTGGAGCCGCGACAGCGCCTCTGCGGCGGAGCTGGAGCGAGTGGCGCACGCGGTGGAAACCGAGCTCAAGCGCGTGCCCGGCACGCGTGAGGTGCAAACCATTGGCGGGCCCGGTCAGGCGGTGCAGGTGTGGCTTGACCCAGAGCGCCTGCGTGAGCGCGGCGTTGATGTGCTGATGCTCAAGCAGGCGCTGGCTGGCGCTAATTTCGGCCTGCCCGCCGGCACGGTGGTGGCCAGCAGCGCGCAGCCGGCCCAGATGCTGACGGTGGAGACGGGTGAGTTCCTGCGCTCGGTGCAGGATGTGGGCGATTTGGTGGTCGGCGTTAGCCGAGGCTTGCCAGTCTTTTTGCGCGAGGTGGCGCGGGTGGAGGCGGGTGCGCAACTCCCCCAGCGCCACGTCTGGTTCACCCCCGGCAGTGCGCAGGTACCCGCCGCCCCAGCGTCGGCGAAGGGCGATACCGCTGTCGTCGCTCCAGGCGGTGCCTATCCGGCCGTCACCATCAGCGTGAGCAAGAAGCCGGGCGAAAACGCGGTGGCGGTGGCTCGCGCCGTGCGCGAGCGCATCACCGCGCTGACCAACACCGTGATCCCGGCCAACATCGAAGCCACCATCACGCGTGACTATGGCGAGACCGCCGCTGAGAAAGCCAACAAGCTCATCCAGAAACTGGCATTCGCCACCGGCTCGGTGATTCTGCTGGTGGGGCTGGCGCTGGGCCGCCGCGAAGCTGTGATCGTCGGTGCTGCCGTCATCCTGACCCTGACCGCCACCCTGTTTGCCTCCTGGGCCTGGGGCTTCACGCTCAACCGGGTGTCGCTGTTTGCGCTGATCTTCTCGATTGGCATCCTGGTGGACGACGCGATTGTGGTGGTGGAGAACATCCACCGCCACCAGCAGCTCACGCCCGACGCGCCACTGAAAGAAATCATTCCGCGCGCGGTGGATGAGGTGGGTGGCCCGACCATCCTGGCAACGCTGACGGTGATCGCTGCCCTGCTGCCGATGGCCTTTGTCTCGGGCCTGATGGGCCCGTACATGAGCCCGATCCCAATCAACGCCAGCCTGGGTATGGCCTTATCGCTGGCGATTGCCTTCACTGTCACGCCCTGGTTGTCGCTGCGGCTGATGAAATCGTCCCATTCGGCCCCGTCGGGGCACGCGTCCCAGGCGCACGCGGCCAAGGGTTTGGGGCCGCGCCTGCAGACCCTGTTTGCCCGCGTGCTGACGCCATTCTTAAACAGTGCTGGCAAACGTTGGCTGCTGCTGGCCGGCATTTTGGTGGCCGTCTTGTTGTCGATCAGCCTGACCCTGGTGCAGTGGGTGGTGCTGAAGATGCTGCCGTTTGACAACAAGAGCGAATTCCAGGTGGTGGTGGAGATGCCTGCGGGCACGCCGCTGGAAAACACCGCCGCCACGCTGCAGGAGCTGGGTGCCTTTTTGGCGCAGCAGCCCGAGGTGCTCAACCTGCAGGCCTATGCCGGCACGGCCTCACCCATCACCTTCAATGGTCTGGTGCGCCAGTATTACCTGCGCGGCGACGCCGAGCAGGGCGACCTGCAGGTCAACCTGGTCGACAAGCAGCACCGCAGCCAGAAAAGCCACGCCATTGCCCAACGCCTGCGCCCGGCGCTGGAAAAAATGGGTGCCCGTTACGGCGCACGCATCAAGGTAGTGGAAGTGCCACCAGGCCCGCCGGTGATGTCGCCGCTGGTGGCCGAGGTGTACGGGCCTGACGAGGCCGGCCGGCAGCAGTTGGCAAGCCGGGTTGCCCAGGCCTTTGCCGCCACACCGGACATCGTCGGTGTGGACACCTCGCTCAAGGAAAATGCGCCCCGGGCCTTTCTGCGGGTGCGGCGTCAGCGTGCCGAGTCGCTGGGCATCCCGGTCAGCGTCATTGCCCAGACCGCGGCCATGGCCTTGAGCGGCGCCGACGCCGCCTACCTGCACGACGGCCAGTCCAAGTACCCGGTGCCGGTGCGCCTGCAGTTGCCGCGTGAGGCGCAGCCCGGGCTGGACGCCGTGCTGGCCCTGCCGCTGCGCGCCGCCAACGGCCAGATGGTGCCGCTGTCAGAGCTGGTGCAGGTCGAGCTGGGGGTGATTGACAAGCCGCTGTTCACCAAAGACCTGCAGGGCGTGAGCTATGTGTTTGGCGACATGGCAGGCAAGCTGGACTCGCCCTTGTACGGGCTGTTTGCCATCCGCACCCGTCTGACCGCCGCCGCCCTGCCCGGTCAGGGTGAGCTGGCCGAGTACTGGATCAGCCAGCCGGCCGACCCCTACCGCCAGTACGCCATCAAATGGGACGGCGAATGGCAGATCACTTACGAGACCTTCCGCGACATGGGCACGGCTTACGCGGTGGGCCTGATCCTGATTTATCTGCTGGTGGTGGCGCAGTTTCGCAGCTACCTCACGCCATTGGTGATCATGGCGCCGATCCCGCTGACCCTGATTGGTGTCATGCCGGGGCACGCCCTGATGGGCGCGCAATTCACTGCCACCTCCATGATCGGCATGATCGCGCTGGCCGGCATCATCGTGCGCAACTCGATCCTGCTGGTGGATTTCATTGAGTTGCAGGTGGCGCAGGGCTTGGCCTTCAAGGACGCGGTGGTGCAGTCGGCCGCAGTGCGGGCGCAGCCGATCGCACTGACCGGCCTGGCCGCCATGATCGGCGCCTTTTTCATTCTGGACGACCCCATTTTCAATGGCCTGGCGGTGTCGCTGATCTTCGGCATTCTGGTCTCGACGCTGCTCACCCTGGTGGTGATACCGGTGCTGTATTACGCCCTGTACCGGCGCCGCATGGCTGAGCGGTCTGCGTTGGCTGCGGCCAGTGAGGCCGCGCCTGCCTGAGGGTCGGCAAGCTGTTCACCGAAGTTCATCAAAAGTCACTTCACAAGGAGACAGGACATGGCTCACATCGTCATCATGGGCGCCGGCATTGGCGGGCTGCCCGCCGCCTACGAATTGCGCGAGCTGCTTGATGCCCAGCACCGCATTACCGTGGTCAACGCCACGGACTATTTCCAGTTTGTGCCGAGCAACCCCTGGCTGGCGGTGGGTTGGCGCCAGCGCGAGCAGATCACCCTGCCGATCGAGCCCTACCTGACGCGCAAGGGCATCGCCTTTGTGGGCCGGCCGGTGACGGTGATTGATGCGCCGGCCAACCGCCTGACGCTGGATGGCGGCGAACAGCTCAGCTACGACTACTTGGTGATCACCACCGGCCCCAAGCTGTCGTTCAGCGAAGTGCCCGGTGCCGGGCCGGTGGCCAGCGGCGGCGGCGGCTTCACCCACTCGGTGTGCAGCGTGGACCATGCGCAGGCCTTTTTTGCTGACTACGAAAAATTCCTGGAGAACCCGGGCCCGGTGGTGGTCGGTGCCATGCCAGGTGCCAGCTGTTTCGGCCCGGCCTATGAGTTCGCTTTCATTCTGGACACCGACCTGCGCCGGCGCAAGTTGCGCAGCAAGGTGCCCATCACCTTCGTCACCAGTGAGCCCTACATCGGCCATATGGGTCTGGGCGGTGTGGGCGACAGCAAGTCGATGCTGGAGTCGGAGCTGCGCAGTCGCGACATGAAGTGGATCACCAATGCCCGTACCAGCCGGGTCGAGGACGGCCGTATGTTCGTGACCCAGCTCGACGACCTGGGGCAGGTCTACAAGGAGTACGAGGTGGGCTTCAAGCTGGCCATGATGTTGCCGGCCTTCAAAGGGGTGGATGCGGTGGCAGCCGTGCCGGGGCTGTGCAACCCCCGCGGCTTTGTGCTGATCGACGAGTTTCAGCGCAGCAAAGCCTACCGCAACATCTTCTCCGCCGGCGTGTGTGTCGCCATTCCACCAGTGGAGGTGACGCCAGTGCCCACCGGCACGCCCAAGACCGGCTACATGATCGAAAGCATGGTGGGGGCGATTGCGCACAACATCGCCGATGAGCTGGCTGGCAAGCCGGCCCTGGCGCAGGGCACCTGGAATGCCATTTGTCTGGCCGATATGGGCGACACCGGCGCCGCCTTTGTGGCCCTGCCGCAAATCCCGCCGCGCAATGTCAACTGGTTCAAAAAAGGCAAATGGGTGCACTTGGCCAAGATTGCCTTTGAAAAGTACTTCATGCGCAAGATCAAGACCGGCAACTCGGAGCCGGTCTATGAGAAGTACGTGCTCAAGCTACTGGGGATTGCACGTCTGACCAAATGAGTTTTCGGTGTTCTTTTCTTGTTTTTAAGGGAGTCTAGTCATGACTGTTCAACGTTACGTTCACCTTTTTGCCGGCATATTCGTCCTGGTGTCATTGGCCCTCGGGTTGGAGGCCAGTCCTCTGTTTATCAGCCAATGGGCGCTGGCTATGACCGTGTTTGTTGGGGCCAACCTGTTCCAGTGGGGCATCACGAACAAGTGCCCCATGGCCTTTCTCCTGAAAAAACTCGGTGTCCCCGAGACCCTGCCGCCCAAGGCCGCCTGAGGTGCTGCCATGAGCGAACACGCCATTCAGGTCCGGTTGCAGCAGCGCCAAGACTACCAGTTTGACATCGATTTCGGCGGCCAGGTGCCGCGGCTGCTGGGTGATGAGCCCGTACCGCTGGGAAGTGGCTTGGGGCCCTCACCCGTGCAGCTGCTGGCGGCGGCGGTCGGCAATTGCCTGTCCGACTCCTTGCTGTTTGCCCTGCGCAAGTTCAAGCAGGCGCCGGAGCCGATCCGCTGCGAGGTGCAGGCCCAAGTCGGGCGCAACCCCGAAGGGCGCATGCGCGTGCTTGACATGCAGGCCACGCTGACCCTGGGGGTTGAGGCGGCGGCACTGGCGCACCTGGACCGGGTGTTGGGTCAGTTTGAGGCGTTCTGCACGGTGAGCCAAAGCGTCGCGCAGGGCATTCCCCTGCGGGTAGAGGTCTTTGATGCGCTTGGCGTGCGGTTAAAGTGAGTCACTTTTTGAGGAGTTGACGATGAGTGTCTTGACTGACGCGGCGGCCAGGACCGACGTCCTGAACCGTCTGCGCCGTGCTGAGGGCCAGTTGCGCGGCATCCAGCGCATGGTGGAAGAGGGCGAAAGCTGCCTGAAGATCGGCCAGCAGTTTTCGGCAGTCAGCAAGGCGCTTGACAGCACCTACCTGCGCATGACCCTGTGTTTTCTAGAGCAGCAAATCGACACCTGCATGGCACCCGACGCCGAGCAGAAGGCCGGCGTCGAGCACTTGCTCAAGGACATGGAGACACTGCTGGCGCGGATGGGTTGAACCACTGCGCAGCTTGTCACCTCAGCCCGCCTGCACCGTCGCAATCACTCCACCCCCCAGGCACACATCGCCGTCGTACAGCACGGCCGATTGACCGGGGGTGGCGGCCCACTGGGGGGCCGGAAAATCCAGCTGGAAGCTGGTGGTGTCGGGCGCAGACAAGGTGCAGGGGGCATTGGCCTGGCGGTAGCGGGTCTTGGCCGCCAGGGCGCCAGCGGGCGGCGCGTGGCCGGCGATCCAACTGGCGTCTTGCGCCTGCAACTGGTGAGACTGCAGCCAGGGGTGGTCATGGCCCTGTACCACCCACAGGGTATTGCTGGCCATGTCCTTGCGCGCTACAAACCAGGGCGCGTGTTCGCCACCGCCGCGCTGGGCCCCTTTGGCTTTGAGCCCGCCAATGCCCAGGCCCTGTCTCTGGCCCAGGGTGTAGAAGCTCAAGCCCACGTGCTGGCCGATGGTGCGGCCACGCGCGTCCTTGATGGGCCCGGGCGCCTTGGCAATGTAGCGGTTCAAAAAATCACGAAACGGGCGCTCGCCAATGAAGCAGATGCCGGTGGA
>CAJAXU010000300.1 GCA_903948045.1 uncultured beta proteobacterium
CCACAACGATAGTGGATCCACCGTTTGCGGTCTACCCTTCTGCGATTTTTCCTGCATGGAAGGCTTGTAACGCCATATCTGCACCTCAATGGCATCCTCCAGACGGTACGGCTCAAAGACGATGCCCTGCTGTTTGGCCACTTGGACCACTTCCGCGACCATGGCGATGCACCTCTGTCCAGGCTCGTTGAGCATGGTCATGCTGGCCAAAGCACCCTCGCCCGCAGTTCGCGTGCCCTGGATCGTCAGAATGCGCTCGTCGTACGTCCAAAGGGTGCGAAGCACAGGCGAACGCAAGTGCGGTTTGGCTTTTTGCCAAAGATCTCGGCGGGTACCGACCAACCTCAAATATTTGACACGTCCTCGGATGTCAAGTTCGAACAGTCCGAAGTCCACCATCTCTCTGATCGCACGCGTTGCTGTCATCGCCGCGTACCCCAGGGATGCTGCTTCATCAAAAGGATGCCAAATCTCGCCCACGGGGTGGTGCAACAGAAACCAGATCAAGAGCGCCTGGGTTGCAGGGCTTGCAAGACTAGCCGCTGGCATTTGGCGCTTGAGCGACAGCGAAGCGCGCTCAGTCAGGATCAACCCGATCTGCGGGGCATACATCTGATGGCCAGGTACTACAAACGACACGCCGTGCCGAATCAACTGCCTGCGTTCACCAGGTGCAACCATCGCCATTGACATGAGAACGGGCGAATGCAACTGCTCACGCAATCGCTCAACGTGACGCGTCATTTGCTGCGCGGGAATGGCTCGCTCGCTCTTGGCGCAAGCCAGGGTGATGCTGTGACCGATTAAGTGAAATTGGGCAATGTCGTAGAGATCTTGCAAAAAGAACGGCAGTTCTGCGCTAGCCGAGACATCCGCGACGCGCATGACATCGGCACCAAACACCTGGTTCAGGTACCTGATCGTTTCGCGTTGCAGTGTCTTATCTATCATCATTTTAAATATAACATTCAAAATGTTAAATGTCAAAATTTAAGGTAGATTATTGATCTTAAACGGTTTTCTGTCCATCACGCCAGGAGTACATCACGGACATTGAACTCATGTTGCTCAAGTGGAGCGCCTGTACCAAGAGCCAACACCGCAACGCAAAAGGCTATCTGGGGACGGTACTGGCGGCAATACTGGCCTCATTGACGGGGAGACGCGCATCCATCTTGACCATCGACTTGTTGATTTGGGAGAAATAGAAACCCTCTGCACTTCCACCTGTGGCCGTCAAGGTCTCCCGATTGATATCGGCCACACGCTGCGCAATAAACGCCTGTAGCACCTCCCTCTCCAGCATTGCACTCCAGGCGTCGAAAAGGATTGCCGTTTAGAAAACATCATCTTGGCAGATTTTTACACCGCCTGCAGTAGAGCGCGTCGACCTGATCAAACGTCGTCGGGGCTACATTCGCGTTGAATGACGATGCATAGCGGGTCGGCACGCAAAACACCTACACCGTTTGGCTTTGCAACCATCCTATTGAACTCAGCTTTGGTAGATGGTATGACCCGCAATTGCCATTGCGAGCAAAGTTTTTAAAAGCATTGATGTTGTTAGACGCCGCTACTAACCGACTTTAGCGGGGTGTCAGGCACAGGTGATCCGCGTTTCAAACTGGAGATTTCCTGCTGCAGACGCGCAATGATCAAGTCCTTTTCGCACAAAGTTGCGATTTTTGGATCAAGCTTTGAGGCCTCAGTCTGGTCATCGGCGGGAACCAAATTTCCTGGGCAAGTGCTTGAACTATCGGCGGTTTTTGCGTCCTCATTGCGGAAGACCGTGAAAGGCGTGAACAACATGACGAGTGGAAGTTTAAAGTGTGAGTCGGCCATTTGATTACCTTTTTGAGTGATTCCAGAGCCACCAATTTAGGTCAGAAATCTCTCCAAATCGAGGCGAATGAAGCTGGTTTTTGATACGCTTTCGATTGCCGCAAGGGCAAACACCATTCATCCCGCGTTGTGCGGCAGGATGGGTGCCATTGAGTGCTGCTGGAAACACAATGCTTAGGAGCTGATCAACTCCCATGAAGACTTGTCTGAGCTCTGCCTGCTTCAGCGCCAAGTTCACTAGCGAACTTTTCGTCGTGGTTGCGAAGTTGATCAATATCAGATTCGGATTAACCACAAAGCCAGTTGCACGGCCCGAAGCGGGGCGTCTGGACATTGAAGCAATCGACAAGAGCCGCAAACGCCGCGGTTACGTTCACGTGTTGTAGCTTTAACGCGCTTTTCCGAAAAGCGACAAAGATCGATCTCGCAGTCCAGCGCTGCCACAAAATCGTTAGCCTATAAACAAACCAGTTTTTCGACTTGACTCGCGCTCAGCCAGGCTTAAGCTGCTCCCAAAGAGGGGGGGCAAATCAATGCGTTTCAACCAAGATTTCGTGGTGTTTCATACCGATGATCCGATCATCACCTGCGTGACGATGTCGCCAACAACAGAGATCTCCAGAGTCGCGGTGGTGCTGTCCGGACCCATCAGTCCGCGCGACACGGAAATGCGTGCACAGAGGCATCGCGTTCATCTCGACGCAGATGTAGCGCGCAAGTGAACTACCCGCGACTAAACGCCTTTCGGCGCTGTAGTCGGGGCATCTGATCTCGCAACCAAATATTCCTGCTTCGACTGCTGCTGCATGGATATGGCTTGCGCCTCACCATGGCTTACGCGTGCATCCACAGGCACACCGGACAATTCCTGCCCTAAATCAATCTTGGGTTTGCGTTTCTTGTACGCAGTACGCTTCACGGACTTTGCGACCACCGTCTGGTCACGCACTGCCTTGATGCCTGTGGCGGCAATGACCTTGCCGGCGTTGGTATCAGCGTGTGCTTCATGGCCGCAGCGTTGACAGACGAACTGCCGTTCATGGCGATTGTCTGGGTGAATGTGCCCACCGAGGAACATTCTTGACTTGAATAAGCCGCAGGAACACTCAGCACCAATGCTGAATTCCTGTGGCCTTTGTATTTGATCTGGGTTGCAATGTTGCCCCAGCATGATTGCAAAATGGCCTTATTCAGTCCGGCCTTTTGAGCTGCGCGATTTTTCACCCACTTACCCGTTGTCGGGTCTTGCTTGGCCTTGGGACGGCGCACCATGTTTGCAATCTTGAGCGCTTCGAGCACGAGCATCAGCGGCGCGCGAGCATCATTTGCCTGATCCGTGACCAGCGAGCGGCTTGTCTGGTGGCTGAAGTCTCTCGCCACGTTGGATCGGTACTCGTGTTTGGACGCCAACCTGTTGCGCGTCTTAGCCCGATTCTTCGAACCTTTGACCTGGCGGGCCATACGTTTTTGCAAACGATTCGCACCTAGTTCTTTGCGCTTTAGACGCTCACGTTGTGTTGGTGACAGTGCAAAGAAACGCCCATCCGACGTGGCTACACAGTTGTCCTTGACATTGCGGTCGATGCCAACGGTTGCAGCCTTGAGATCGATGTCATCCAGCGCGTTGAGTTCGTAGGCCAATTCAGAATCATCGCGTGGCACAAAACCCTCTGGCGCAGCGTGTTCGTAGCTGAAGCTAAGCCACCAGTGGCGCCCAGTACGGCGAACGGTGATCTGTTTTGGCAGGCCGTAGTCGCGGTGCGCGTTGAAATCCAAAAAGCCAACCGGATTCTTTTCTGTGCCAAGCTGCAGGCGCTTGGTCACAACGCCATCAGCGTCCACATCGTCGATGAAGCGAAACAGCTCGCTGGAGATCAGGACGCTGTTGAAGTTGCTGCGGTTACGGATGCGAGGTGCGCAGCCGAGCTTCTTTAACTGGCGCTGCTTTGCATCCATCCATCGATCCGCACCATTGCGCAAGATCTGGCTCGGCACCTCAGACAACCAAGGCGTGAGCGCATCGTCTTTGAACTGGGAGTAGCAGCGGTCCAGTGGCGTCTTCACATCAATTTCGCCAGACGCCAGCAGAAGACGCCGCTGAGATGCAAACACCTTTTCTTCGGAGACTTTTCCGTTGTAGACGACCCGCTGGCAACCAATCCATTGCGAGAGAACGGTCCGCATATCAGGCACTGGTAGTGCTTGAAAGCGGACGCCGGATTGCAGTGAACTGGACATATACACAGTGTACTACGGCAGGATCAAGAATCGCCCCCTTAGATGACGCATGTGGCCTACGACTCCCTTCGCTCGACCCGCGACTAAGCTTCGCTGTAGTCGGGGGATACGCGAAAATTTTGCTCAAATTCGATGATCGAAGTGGCAGTGCATGCGTGCAGCCTGGCTGGGGACTGGATAGAGCGGCAAGAGGCACAGGCCTGGTACTGGGAGCTTGTTGGCCTTTGTTTGCCGATGCGGGGGAGGTGCAACTCGCTTCTAAAAGCTATTTCTGCAGTCGCACGGCAACATTGGGGAAATCGCTACTGGGAGGCGCCAGAGGCCAGGAACTTGCTGCGGCGAGAACTCGGATTCATGGGCATTTGTGCGCCGCCAGAGCTGCGATCTTCGCTCTCGCATCGTCCAGACAGCTTGCAGATCGACTAGCAATCGACAGCGTTCTTCGCGAAAAAACAAGTTTGCAGGGGCAAGTCGCAGAAGCCGCCATGAAACTGATTAGGCAAACCAGACCTCGCCAAGGCCTGGGGCCAGAAATATCAGGCCTTCTTAGCCTTCGGTGCGGCCTTCTTAGAAGCCTTGGTGGCGGGAGGTACTGCCTTGGCTGCTGCAGCTGCTGCCTTTAGTGCGAGCCGCTCCGCTTTGAGTGCGCTGATTTCTACAGCCAAGATGCTTTTTTTAGCGCTGAGCTTGGCGATTTTGTCGCTGAGCTTAGCGATTGCCTTTACCGCACTTGATACCTTAGCGGGCTTTGCCGCAGCAGCCTTGGCCAACTTCTTGGCGGGTGTAGCGGCGCTTGATGCCTTTGGTTTTTGCGCTGGGCTGGGTTTAACGGATTTCTTTGCAGTTGCCATTTGTTTCGACCTTTTGTTATCGACGGAAACCAGTTGCCGTCGATGGAGATTGTCTCAAAGTTAGCAGGGCACTGACAACGCACACTGGCTCTCAATCAAACACCGCTTCACCAGGTGCAGATCGTCCATTGCAAGCGCGACGTTGGCGCCACGAGCGATTTTTGTTACCGAGTTGACGTACTGTGGCGTCTCGAACTGCTATCGCGCTGCAGATGAAGGCGCCCAAAGTGACCGACGTCACGGGGCATGGCCCTAAATCCGCTCCTTGACCTCGGCCGCAATGAATTCTTATGATTTACCAGCAGCGGCAGACCTGTTGCCGATCAACCAGGAGTCCCGGCGTCACGATCTAGTATTGACGCTGCCTTTGGCTGTGTTTATCCACGATGGATGCTGTGCAAAGACGGCTCTGTCCTGTGCGCGCTTGACTATCGTGGCCTGGATGTTGACAACATCGGCGAATTTCGGGTTAAAGCGGCGCATGATGCAATGCAGAACGCCGCCTCCTCCCCTGATAAGCGCGTCTACCAAGCCAATCTAACCCACGGACGACGAACGATTCTCGTCCAAGGCCTGTACAGCTTCGCCACGATTAACAACATCAACACCTCCGTTACAGCCCACACCTGAAAGCGGGGCTGAGGACATTTTGCTTGCTATGTTTCATGAGGCAGCCGGCTCGTTTCTTGTTTAGTTGTGTCCCAACCAGAAAATCCGATTTGACAAGTGGCGACCGCATGTTAATTTGTTCCCAAAGCTCGGTACCTTGGAATTGGCCATTCGTTCCGATCTGAAAAAAGGAGAAAAAAATGAAGGAATTAAAGGAAATCATGTTTGCTGAGGAGGCAGTTGGATACCTCAAACTGATGGAGATGCTGCGTCTAAGCAACTTCGATCTGCTGCTGATCTGCGCCCTGCAGGTCGTCATCGGCTTCACGCTCATCGCACTTGTCGATATGCCTTGGGCGGTGCTGGGTTACGTGATGGTGATCGCTGCGGCTCACACGCTAAAAACAATGCCTGCCATCCTGGCCGAGAGAGCGAAGGCTGATGGTGCAGACAATGTCTAAGCCGCAAGGACAGTCTGGCCGAAATCCGAGGCTCCAGCAAGCGCTGAAGTTCTTTGGGTTCGGCTTGAACCTGTCCGCTGCTAGGAACGAATACCGCGCACTGCTGCGCTCGCAAGGCTTCGCGAGGTCGACATCGAAGCCAACGTGAAGAAAGGCTTCTTCATCGATAGCCGCTTGAAGCTTTTCAAGATCCTCAAATAAGGCGAAAAGCCTGTGATCAAGCTAGCGGGAAACGCGGATCATTCTGCGTCTATTGCCTGCTGCGGTTAGACGGTCGCCCAGTGTGCGGCAGGAAATGGCTTGATCACTACAAGGAAAACGAGCTGGCTATAGCCTCATCGGCTTATATCAACGCCATCAGGTCGTGTCGACTCACCGAGAGAGCCATCAAGAAGAATCACTTTGCAGTGATCCGGTGTGGCCAGGCCGACACGATTCGTACGTTCGCAATGTGTCGACTGTTAAAACCTTTCCAATGAAATATTCATGCGACTATTTGCGCTTTAGCAGCTTACTGCCTTTGGTGCCTTCGGTGTTGAAAACAATCCGCTTCAAGGCCTCATCCCATGTCAAGGTCGGATCAGCGTTTTGCAGTTCGCTAATCTTTTTGGCCAGCGTGTCGGGTACATCACCCGCGTCCTCCTCCAGGTTGTCCAATGCCTCATCAATGACACGCTGCACCCTGGCCTCTTGGCGAATCCGGCGATAGGCCTTGTCCAATGTGATCTCATCTGGCACCACCTTGGTAATACCATGTTGCTTGAGTTTTGCTTCGATCCATGCAATGAATTGGTCGGATGCAAAGGCGTTAAGTTCAACCCGGCGTGTCAGCAGAAACTCCACCTCCGCATCCGTTGCGCCGCTGGCCCGCAGGTTGTCGGCTGCACTTTCTGGCAGATCGACGGGCTCGCTTACCAGCCCTACCGTGTCCTCCAGTCTGATACCTAGGTCAATGACTTCGACCTTTTTTGCGAATTGATAGCGCCTGGTGTCGTTCACCAGGGTGTTGAGAATGCTGAAACCTGCCTTGTCAAAATCGTGCAATACCAGCAGTTTGATCCCGTGGTCACTGCACAACGTATCGAGCATGGAACGCGCTGCTGTAACGCTTGTACCCTTCGTTGACATGATGCCCAGATCGTACCGTTCGGCCAGTTTGACCTGATCGAACAATGGCATGAAACCTTCTTTTTCAATGAACAAAATAGCCTGATAGCGATTCTTCGGCCCGTATGTTGGGTAACGCGCCTCGGCAATATTAAAACTCAGCTTCCACACTTTGTGCTGCTGGATATTGGCGAGGTAGTTGCGCACCTGCAAAGTGCCCAGCGGTACGCGCACCTTGGTGTGGGGTTCGATAAAGTTGCCCCGTGGGTCATAGGCCACATTCCAGTCCACGCCCTTTTCGATGATGTAGTCCGCCAGCAATGTCTTGATGAAATAGCCGTCATCCATTTTAGTTTCACCAGTCAGCAGCAGCACGTCCGGCCTTGCCGCATACATGATTTGACGTGCATGTGCCGGTAGTGTTCCGTTAGCACTGGCCTTAAGATAAGCGGCTTCCATCACTTGCCAGGCAGCTTCTTTGACGTTCATCTTACCGGTTTTGGGCAAGGCATCATGCTTACTCAGTTCGGCACTGCGGTTGCGATCTTGGCGCTCGCGGAACTTGCGCCATTTTTTTGTGACTGTCAGTACGGCCTGCACAATAGCCTCGGCCTGCTCTGGCGTGGCCACCAGCGCAGACTTACCCCGGTCGACGTAATCAACCCGTGGGCAGATCAAGTGCAGCGCCAGTGTGACGGGTTCGTTCCAGTCACAGCGTTGTTGTGTCAATACCTCGTCAAGGCTTCGCCCGAAGCTGCCCAGCTCGCGAAACGGGTTCTGAATGCCCGGCGACCAGTTGACACCAGTCACCAGTCGCCGCCTGTAGAGGGTCGGACACGAAGCAAAGGCGACTTCGATCACCCAAGGCATGCCGTTGGTAGTGCTTGCCTCCTGGTGGTAGTTGAAGCTATCCATCTTGCAAGCGTTTTCACCAAACTGCACTTCAAAGTGTTTGCGCCCGATTTGCCCCAAGGCCTTTGGCTTAACCAGGGTTGAATGGGCTTGCATGGCAGTCAGTAGTTGGCCGATCAGTTTGTGGTCAATGTCCTTGTTTGCGACCAGAGCAGCCAAAGGTTCGTGCCCCATGTTGACGCTGGCCAGCACAGCTTTTGGTTTGACAGAGCCGCTCAATCCGCGAAACTCACTTACAAACTGGCGGACGGTGCGCCCGGCTGTAGCCTCGTTGCTGAGATAGCCGGCGACCAAGCGACCCAGCCTTTGGCCGTCGTACCAGTGCGGTGATGTGGGTTCAGACGGACGCCATTTAGCCCAGGCCTGCTCCGTGGCCTGCAGCGTGGTGCATTCGCCGTACCAAACCACGTCCAGCGTCAGGTGCGGATTCAGCCAGGTGTAGTCCTGCGCCATTTGTAAAAATCGGGCTTCTGATTCAGTCAGGTCTAACCTAGGTGATTTTGGCCAGCAGACCTTGAAAACCGTGCCTTTTTTACATTCAGCCGGTATTTCAGTGTGCGAGATCAGGGGTTCCTGCTTGATCCGATCAACCGCAAAATCAATCAGGTGTGTGATGCCGCTTACCGTGATTTCAACCCGTCCAGCCTTGCCGTCCAGCACGAAGGGCATGGCGACAATGGTTTTCAGCGCATTACCCTGCGCGCCGCGTGTCGGTGATACATAGGCTTCGCGGCTTGAAGTGCGCACCTCAAAATCCAACACGCCCTTGATGGTGCTCGCTGGTAGCCCCGGCCCGTTGTCGGAAACGGTGATGCCGCTTGCGTCAGCCGAAACCATTATGCAAGGTGCAATACCGGCCTCTTCGCAAGCGTCCAGCGCGTTGTCAACCAGCTCCTTGAGGATGACCAGTGGCCATGCATCCGGGTGGTGTCCAGTCTGTGCGGTCAGCTCTTTTTCGCTTGCGAAGTCCAGCAGGCGACTAGTTTTGAAGGTGGTGCGTTGTAGGGTTGGGGTGCTCGCCATGGCCTTGCCTTTCAGTGGATGGTGACATTGCTCACTAGACCCCAGAATGAAGGGTCAATCAGCCAGCGACCAATGCCGCCTTCAACTTCTGGTCCCAGTTCACGAGGATCTATTAACCCCAGTTCCTTGAGGTCTTTCTTTAGATTTTTGGCAGCGAACTCGCGCATGCCTTGTAAACGGCGGTGCCTGCCCCTTTCTAGAGCTGCGGTCTTTTTATTTGTATCTGTTGTGCCAGGCATGTCATGGCCCCTCTCTGTGTAATTGGTCAGAGCATCCTAGCCCACGAAAATAGCCCCGCGCGTTTGAATAACAGCGTTTCTCAGGCGTCTTTTGCGACCATAGACGCTCTGGCCTAAGCCGCTAAACCAAGCGGACCTTGTATGAAAAGAGCTTGCCAACGCGCTCAGAAGCCACGTGTTCGGCCTTCACGACGGAAAGCGAACCAGATGCTGTCAACATCAACGATGGGCGAAAGCTGCCATAGTAGGCAGTACTGGTGTGCGTGTCGTTGTGCCCCATAAGGCTCGCCACATTGGTTAATTTCTTCTTGCGGTCCGCTGTGCCAACCTCCTTTCCTGTCCCACCAAGTACAGGCGGGACAATGCCTTGAAGCAGTAATGCGTTTTCCGCGAATTCGGCTCGTAAGCCATGACCCACGATGCCAAGTTCGTGCTTCGTGATCCCCAGTTTTCCCATGAGGTAGCCGTACTTGCGGTCGTTTTGGACATATGTGTTGCCTAGCCAGCCCAAATGCTCACCTGGGCGGCACAGCTTTTTTGCCAACTCCAGGACCTTCAACTGGATCAGACCCATAGCTTTCACGTTCGGGTCCTCATAGGTGGCAAAGATCGGAATGAAGCGATAGCGTCCACCTTTGCCAATGTGGCTGTCGATGTGGATACCGTCCCCGCGGTCGGCCTCGTGCGGCTTAATGTGCAGCACTTCCTTGCGCCTCAGTCCAAACGTCACGCTCATCATCAGCATGGCGTACAACCGTTTATCTTCATCGAAAGCCTTGTCGATCACCTTGAGCGTATCAACGGCCCTGCCAGTCCAGCTTTTGCTGTTCTGCGTATAGGTCCTCACCTTCAGCTCTGACGGTGGCACATCCGGCAAAAAGGCAGGAACACCGCCTTCGCGCACGATCCCGCGCTTGTTGATCCAACCAGAAAACACCCTCAAGCGCGATAGCAAATTCTGCATCGTTTTCGGATTGAGCTTGTCGGCGTACCAGTTCTTTACCAGCGCGTCGATGTGTTTGGCGCTCAATCCATTGATGTCCTCGAGATGAAAACCCATCTTGTGTAAGCGCCGGCATGTGCTGTTGAGTGCCTCGCGTGTGAGCTTAACGGTCCTTAAGCTGGCTGGCTTGCCATTCGTGCGGATGGTCCCTCTCGTGTCAATCACAGCATTGGCACTGGCGATCAATCGGTTCAATTTCGATGTTTGGTGCATGACAAATAGCTCCTAAAAAAGTTGCAAATCAAAATTTCCACTCAGGGCGTGGCTGCCCATCCCGCATCAGCGGGGATAAAGTGACCTCAAAAACCTGCTGCACCGAACTTAAATATGTTCGGTTCACCCCCCTTGCAGGTGCAGTCTGCGCGGAGAGCCCTGGGCCTCGCGGGAACCAGGTGGGAAGAGGTGGTGTCCCTCGTCCGTTCGGTGCGTAAGGAGCACCAACCCCGACGATTTCCCCGCGATGGGGTTGGAGCTCGTCGCGCTCCTGATATCAAAGGCATGGCCAGCAGGCCAAGTTCCGCCCATTCGTCGGATCGCCATCTCCCAAAGAAGGGCGGCATAGATCGGACCGAGGTACTACCCTCCAGGCGTCTGTTAAAAAGTTAATTTTTGTCGTTACCTTGCACCGCAGAGGTGCTTTCTTAGCCAGCAACGGGCTTGCTGATGACCCACAACAGGCCACCTATGTCAGGCTAACTTGATTTTTGTGCTGAAGTTGGGCAGCCAAGCTTGCGCCTATTGCTTCAAACAAACACCGCGTACAGCTACATGGCCAACGACCAAACTGATCTGGCGGTGGTCTTCTATTGCTTGGCGCGTGCTCGCCAACGTCGGTGCAGCTGCTAACTGACACTCCTATGGCCAGTCTGGCCGTGCTTTGTATTGACCCCATAGGGCATCCTTTCGTTCCTCATATCGAGGCAGTTAAAAAGGAGCAAGCCCAGTTGGCTTGCGAAAACGATTGATGAGTGGAAATCGCTTTCGTAAGCCCTGTGAAGCTGTAATTTTGGGAGGATCAAGTGTGTGCGCCGCGAGTTGGGCGTTCTTGTCCTTAGGTTTGCAACCTGGTTTTTCCGATGGAAAAAGGTGATTGCGGCCGAGTTCAGTTGCCTACCAGAGGTCTTTGATGCAATTGTGGGCCAAAACAGCCCATTTAGCTGCTTCAAAAGAGTACGTTTTTTGCGATTCATTCGACGTGGCGGACAACGATTTTGTCGGCATAGTTGGCATTGAGGGGTCGGACTTCACCGCAATGGATATGCGAATTGATCCTGTAGACCGACTCTGTTGCACTCCCAACCACTGCCTGAAAGCCAAAACAAAATGTCCGCAAATTCCGTACCTCCTTCCAACATCGGCATAGCCGCAATCAATCTTGGATTTGGCTGGGCCAAAATTTCGTTAGATGGCGTAGAGGAAAAGTTCATGTCGGCGGTGAGCCCTCAACACAGAAGCGTTGCGATGATGAGCGCCAAGTCCAAGAACCAGCTCAACTTGGTGCACCTCGATGGCGAGTTCTTTGAGGTGGGTATTGAGGCGGCGGTCGACGCTTTGCTGGAGCCCATGCGGCTTATTTCTCGCCATTGGGGCCGCAGCCAGAAGTACAAGATCTTGGCGCAGGCCATCCTGAATCGCATGGCGCACACTGGCAAGAAAAACTGGCGAATCCTCACTGGACTCGCTGCAGATCATTACGAGGACCAGCAGTACCGCAGCGAAGTGGTGGAGGTTTGGCGTGGTTCCGATGGCATTCATCACACGCCTTACGGCAGCATCAAAATTCTTTCCGTGAACATCATGCCCGAGATTGCTGGTGGCTTCGTGAGCCTGAAGGCAGACCCAGTGGTGAGGGAAAAGATGCAAGCACTCGAAGGCGTGGTAGTCGACTTCGGGGCCCTGACCACGAACTGGCTTCCGTTCAGAAATGGCAGACCTCAGAGCGATGGATTTCGCAGTACCGATATCGGCGTTCACGACGCGATGACACTCGCGACCCAGTCGATCCAAAGATATGCGCTGCCGAACACTAAGACTGTCCATCTGGAAAGTGCGGTCCTGGGGCTTCAGCCGCTGTCGATTCTGGCGAAAAGAAGGGATGGGTCGACAGAGCTGCAACCGCTCGACATCACCATCGACGTTCATGAGGCGGCAACCAAGGTCTGGCCGCAGATCGAGATGGCCTTACGCATTAACCTGAACGATCCCAAAGGCATGTTGCTGCTTGGCATCGGTGGCGGCGTCAAGGTTTACGGCAATCTCTTCAAACAGAGCTTTAGCGAGTCGGTCTGCATTGTTTCTGATGAGTCGCAGATGCAGAATGTGCGAGGCCTCTACACGATGGCCAAGGCCTACCACGAGTCCGTGTCGAACAGCTGAGGTTCTTGACCATGCAGGTGTCTTTTGATCCGCTACAGAACTCGATTCCCGAAGGGCTGCGCGACCACTTGCAATCGAGCAAGTCCAAGGCAGACAGGCTTCGTTGGATGGCACTGGCAGGCGCCAATCTTCCCAACAGCGATCAACTGGTGCTTCTGCAACTTCTGCGATCTGCGCCACGCAAGCCTCTTTCGGACCAGCGACTGCGTTGCCTCGTTGATGATGAGTCCGAGATTGGCATTGCACTGCAGGCCACCAGCAAGCGCCTCAAGATCGATCTCAGCCACGCGCTCGAATTGCTTTGCGTCGTGTTCTGGGAATCGGAGACTGCGCCTGAGCGGAATCATCCGACAAGGGCTCTGCCTGAACCTGTAATTGCTACGATTTCAACGCCAAGATTTGCCTTGCCAGAGCCCCATGCCAATGTCGCAACGGCAGAGACTGAGCGGATGACGCCGCCTCTTGCAACTACACCGACAACACCGACGAGACCAGCGACACCTACCGCATTGCCACAACCTGCTGCTGATGGCGATCCCTATCTGTCCTTTTTTCTCGAAAACGATGGCTTGTTCGCTATCTAGCGCAGGCTTGCTAATCCATGGCGCTTTTTTTCGAAAAAACGGATTTGACATGCTCCGAACCCATGCTAATTTGTCCGCACAGCTCATCATCGTTGGAACTCACCAAACGATTGCTAGCTGAAAAAGGAGTGATTGACATGAAGAAGTTTTTTGAAATTCTGTTTGACGGTGAGGACAAAGATGGCCCTGGCTACCTGAAGCTGATGGCTCATCTTTGCCTGAGCACCTCGGATCTGCTCTTGATTTGCGGTTTACAGGTCATCATCGGTTTTGCGCTCATCGCATTTTTCGATATGCCCTGGGCGTTGCTCGGTTACGTGATGGTGATTGCCGCGGCTCACACGCTGCGTACTGTCCCTGCCATAGAGGCCGCAAGAGCGAAGGCGGGCAGCGCTCATCATCAATGATACGCAAGCGCGGTCTGGCCGAGCCCTGAGGCACGGCAAGCGCCGAAGGTCCTGGGGTTGGGCTTTAATCTCGCAGTCGCTTGGAATGAGGACCTCGCATTGCTGCGCTCACAAGGCCTCGTAGAAGCGAACGACAAAGCAAACATGGCTTTTTTACGCGCGCGGCTACGCGTCTGACTGCTTGCGGTCGACAACAGGCCCGCGTTCTTTGGCGATGTTCTGCACAACGCCACCATAGGTTGTTTCACCAGCTGGCGTGGTGTGGATCTACTCATGCCGCGCCGCGATGCTCACCTGTACCAACGCCGCTGGCAGAGTGCCTACCGCGCCCTCCTCTGTCGCTGCAATCGCTTTCGATATAGCGATCTGTGCGGCTTCTGTTTACCAAAAAAAATCCTAGCTCATTGATTTCAAAGACATTTGTCGCCGGAAAAGTTCACTCTGTCCCTGTCTGGATGACAGTTTTTGATTCAAGAAATGGCCTTGCATCCAATGGGCAGGCGGGCAGCCATCTCAGGAAGGGCCCACTCAGCAAGGCTCTTTGGCCCTTCGTCATCGATGAGTCATCAGCATAAACGCCGAATGCGTGGCTTACAAATGGCGCACAACTGCGCTGAATCACAAGCGTACGAAGTCGTCAAAAGATTTGGTCGCTTCGTCAATGGGGAAGTGTGACCTTTAAAAACCAAGTCGGTTCTCTGATTGCAGATCACCCGACATGACTGCGGTCGCAACAGACCGAAAACATTTGGCTTTGGCTACTCGGTAGGGCGACTTATCGCGCTTTCCTGGCACGGCGCGACGTCAAAAGATCGCTTTTTTCGACATCCTTTTGAGCTCGACAACGTCTTTTTTACTCGGCATAGTTAGCCGCATGAACCAAACAAAAAAGACCTGTGAATGCCAACCCAATATGCACCAAGACAACCCTACCCCAAACGACACCCCAGCCAATGCCAACGCTAATGCCAATAACGACATCTGCGCTTTTTCAAGGCTGGTGCCACCCACACCTGCAATCACGCTTGGACAATATTTAATCAACAAGAGGCAAAACCAAGTCCAAGAACAAGCCAAAAAAGAGTCAGCACAAGCCCAATTTATATCCAACAACCAGAGATCAGCTTTCATGAACACTTTCACCGAGTTCCAAACCAATGTCGGCATCGCTGCGATCAATCTCGGCTACGGCTACACGAAGCTCAGCCTGGACGGCGCCGAGGACACTTTTATGTCCGTTGTCAGCAGCCAGCAGCGCAGCATCGGAGCCGATGGAGACAAACCCAACCTGCTCAACATCGTTCACTCGGACGGTGAAACCTTTGAAGTCGGCATGAAAGCAGCGGTGCAGTCCTGGCAGGAACCCCATCGGCTAATTTCCAGCCGATGGGGGCGCAGCCGTCACTACCGCCTGCTTAGCCAAGCGGTCCTGAATCGGATGGCCTTTTCGGGAAAGAAGCGCTGGCGCATCATCACAGGCCTGGCGGCCGAGCACTACCAGGACGAAGCCTACCGCCAAGATGTCGCTGGTGTCTGGCGCGGCGCAAACAGCCTGCACAGCACCCCGTTTGGAACGATTGAAATCGTCTCGGTTAATGTTGTACCTGAGACAGTCGGGGGATTTATGAGCCTATTGTCCGATCCGGCGATGAATCAGAAAATGCAATCCCTCGAAGGCGCCGTCGTCGATTTCGGCACCATGACGACAAACTGGCTCCCCTTTAAAGGTGGACGACCACAAACCAATGGCTTCCAGTCGATCGATTGTGGGGTGTTCAAGGTCATGGAGGCCGCCACAAAGTCTTTGCGGGTGCGTGCCTTGCCAAGGGCTAGGTCCGTTGACCTTGAAAGCGCTTACCTCGACATCAACCCACTGTCGATCATGACCAGGAGTCCATCCGGTGCTGTAGAGACCCAGCAGCTGGATGTCTCCTCAGACATCCAGGAGTCGGCGCTCAAGGTTTGGCCGCAAATTGAAATCGCACTTCGTAACAACCTTGGGGACGCGCAGGGCAAACTCTTTTTGGGCATCGGTGGGGGTGTAAAAGTGTTTGGCGAGCTTTTTTCGAAAAGCTTTAGCGATGCAGTGTGCATGTTCACAGGATCGGCGCAAATGGAGAACGTGCGTGGGCTGTACCTGATGGCCAAGTCTCATGGACAGCGCGAGACAAGCTCATAACAATGTCAATCAGCGCATGAAGCTTTCGTTTGACCTGTCTTCCGCCTCGGTCCCAGCCGAACTAAAGGTCTACCTGGAAGCCCGTAAGCCACTAACAGCAGTGCTGCAGAGCCTGGCAACTTTTGGGTCAAAGTTGCCAGACCTGGAGATGCGTTTGGGCAGTGAGCTCATGAATGCCCCTGCCCGCACGCGAAGCCATACAGGCAAGCGGCTCACCATTGACGATAACTCCGAACTGGGAATCTTGATTCTTAGCCTGCATCGGCGCTTGCGCCTGAGCTGTAGCCATGTCTTCGAGTTGTTGTCCGTGATCTATTGGAAGTCGTCGCAACCCCCTGCTGCCCTTGGTCCACAAGCTGCACCTGAACCACGTGCAGTTCCACCATCATTGCCAACATCCTCGCCGCCACCCTTGCTGTTGCCAGCCCACCCTCCTCCCCCCGCGCCTCAGCAACAATCATCGCTACAGCCGCAACACCTGGCGGCGCCATTTTTACCGCTACTGGCACCAGTCTCTGGTGAACCACATTTGGCGGCACTGAGCGATATCTTGTTGGAATTTAAGGGCTCAGACTTTGATTTTCTGAAGGATATGTGAGGTGCGGCCCTGCCCGCCACACAGCGTTAGGCGAAATTCCCAGGCCGCTTCGCTTCGAGTCACCTGCTAACTCCAGCATCACATCTGCTGCGTTGCCGCCAACAACGCCATCGACATCTCGTCAACCTGATGCTGGTAAAGGTAAACGGCAGTCTGGGTTTCCTGGCCCCAGCTCTCTAGCACCATGTATCCATAGCAAGGGTAGCGCATCGGCTGGGGGTGGGAGGTCTCAGCAAAGCGCCCCTCCTCATCTTTGATCCACTGTCGCCAGGCGCTGACATTAGTTAGCAGCTTCATTCTGCCGCCGTGTCCACCAGGGTACGCCTCTTCATAGTCTGCACCACCGCACGCACTTTTCTGGCGAGTTCCTGGGTCGAATAGATCGAGGTAGTGTCGATGCTGGCGTGGCCTGCGAGCTCGCTCACCACCTCGATCGGTACCCCGTCCACCAGTGCGTTGCGAATTTGTGTGTGCCGCAACCAATGCGTGGAGGCCCGAAGAAAGCGCTCTGGCTCAAGCCCTGCTGCACCCGCCGTCTGGGCTGCATGTACAAAGAAGCGCTTGAGCACAGAGTAAATGCCATGAGCTGAGAGTGCCGTGCCCACAGTGTCCGATAGCGGTGTTGCCATCAGTTCCCCCTCTCGCCCACCCGTTTGCACCCTACCCCACCTCGCAACTGATGCGTGAAGTGTGCGAATCAGCGGCAAGTCATTTGTGTCCGAATCACGTTGATCGTCTTGCATAAACTCGCGTCCGTGACTGGCCAACAACCTGACCACGTCCTCAGCGAGCGGCACCTCTCGCGTTTTGTTGCGCTTGCCAGTAACCGTCAGAATCCAGGCGTGTGGCAATTCGGGCAGTTCTGGCAGATGTTCGCGGCGCAGATGGCTGTGACGAGCTGAGGCCAGTTCTTCCAGACGCAAGCCCGAACTCACCAGCAGCTCCAAAATGCATTTGAGCCTCACGCGCTCTGGACTGTCGGGCATGCCATCCAGTGTGCGCAACACGTGCTGCCACTCCGCCTCTGTGAAGGAGCGTCGGATGTCGATCTTGGCGGTTGGCAGATCAAAACCCTTCATCAGTGCTCTCATCGGATTGGCCACCATGTACCCAGCATCGCACAGCCCAGAGAACATCGTCTGGATGATCACCAGCGCCTGTTTCTGGGAGGCTGGGCTGGGTTGCCCCCGAAAAGCTCTCCACTGCGGGTCGCTGCGAGGAACTGGCAGCGGGAAGATCCACAGTCCAGGCACAGCTCGTAGGAAATTTCTGTACTTCTGGCAATCTGGCGCGTTCACAGAGGACAGGGGTTTTTTCAGGTCCTGAGCGCACCACAGCATGAAGCGCTCGACTTCTTTCCTGTAGCTGCGCTGGGTCGAAGGCTTGTCCTGGTAGCGCTCGAGCCACGCCGTTACAGCTTCCAAATCGTTGCTCGCGCCCAGCGTGTTGGCCATGTGTGAGCGGAATTCGCCCTTGGCGTCCATGTCACCCATGCCACCCACCATGGCCGCAGTATTGAGGCGGCTTAGGCTCAACTGACCGAGGGCGTTGCGGTCGCGTATGGCCGCATCGAAAGGTTCGTGCCCGAATGGTTCATGCCCTGGGCTGGGCAGTTTTGCTAATCCGTACTGCGTCGTCTGCGCCTGTGTTTTTAGCGCTCGCAGCGACTTGGGCTCATTCACGCTGTCCGAGATCAGCATGTTCAGGTGCTCGTACTGCATGCGCAGCCAGGCCACCACCTGATCCGCACGCTGGTTCCCAAAGCCTTTCACTCGGTTGTGCCAGCGGTAGCCGTGCACGTTAATGAAGTTCACTAGATCGGCAAGACTGAGCAGACCAACGTTTCGCAAGCTCAGTGCGACAGGTTTGGCCAGCCACATCTCCAGCCGATCTTGGGCGCCAGGGGTGACCGCCAGCAGGGTGGAGAGGTGATTCAGCGCCCTCACCCGCTCGGCTATCACGTCCTTGGCACCTTCGGCTGCAGCCAGGTCGTCGGGATTGTCCAGGCCGAAGGCGCTCTGGTATTCGGCAATCAGGTCAGCCTCGCTCCAGACATCGGGGTCCATGCCTTCAGACTCGACCCACTGCTCAAGAGTTGGCAAGGTGACCGCTGATGGGACCACCCTATCACTTCGCAGCAGATCGAGAATGTCAGTGATTTTTGCGTGATCAGGGAGGCTGGCGTTAAGGTGGCGGCCTGCATCGATGATCTGCTTTAGGAGATCGTCACGCCTATTTTGGACGTAGCGCAGGTCGGTGGTGGTCTCGCTCCAGGCCAGGTACCGTTCGAACGAATGGGCAAGATCGAGGCCCCATAGGCTTGATCGAACGAACGCAAAGTGATGGATTCCCAGTGCTCTGGCGTCTCGGATGACCTGAGCTTTGGAGCCTGGAGGTCGGCCGCGGGGTCGTGACGTTGTCGGTGTACTCATTTGGCTTAACCAAACACTGCGTCAACGCCCAATGCTTGCAGCACATCGAGCAGGCATTCGGTGAACACGTCTTCGGCGTTGAAGTCAATTCGGTCGTGCCAAGCAACTAATCGATGTCCGTGTGCGAGCAATCGATCTTCAAACAACACGACGGCTTTGCCACCATCCTCCTGGCGGGAATGCCAGACTAGGCCATCGAGTTCGGGATTGGCCGCATATACGCGCTCTGCGACATTTCGCGTCTGTCGATAGACGCTGGAGCCCGAGTCGATCAGCCCAGAGCGACTCAGACCGACACGGCGAAGTCCTATGGCACGCAAGTCCCCAAGAATGAGCGTCCCTAGTTGCGCGATGCAGGACATGCGCCGTTTCTCTTGCGCTGCGCCTGGCAGAGAAATGGTCACGCCATAGCTGGGAGCCGGCACATCATGGAGAACCGTTTCCATGAAGGCGACTTCCGGGGTGGAGCCCGCGTACAAGGTCGGGATCACCGTGCCATCTGGTCTTGTGATGGGAGAAAACCTGGCATCCCCTGCAGCAGATGCATTGAAGGCGGTGGCACCGAACTGCTCGTGATGCACACGCCACCAAAGTGATGGCGCAATGCTGAGCTTGCCAACGTGCGATTCATCAAAATCAAAACTCATGCAGGATGAGTCTCGCTTTCATGGGTGTGTGCGGCGCTGGCCACCACCAGATCGGGCCTCGATGCCAGCATCTCTCTGGGACAACGCCCTTCAAGAAAAGAGTTCGCGCTGTCAAACCAGACCGCCAATCGGGTGGGGGGAAAGCCCCCCAATCGCTCCATTGCAGCACCGATGGCCGCCAAGGGGCGGTAGCTTTCATCGAACTGATAGGCCGCGTAGTAGTCCTTGCCTTTGCGGTTCACGGCAAAAATCTGCTTCTTGGTTTTCCAGCGATGAGCGGCGGCGGCTGGATTGGCTTCGCCGTGACCCCCCAAGCGGCCGATCTGCTCAGCGGTCAGCCATTGTGTATTTTGAAACACACGCTCCAGCGCACTGACCTTCATCAGTGCGCGGCGCGTGTCGACCTCGCGCATGGGAATGTCCCCAAGAAAAAGTTCCACCAGTTTCTCTTCCTGCTCTTGGCGCATCGGCCCTCGCCTAAGCAAAGCAAACTGCGCCAAACGCTGGACAACGCCCAGAAAGTCCCGATCGTTGGCGCCAAAGACCGTAGCGTTTGGCACATCAAGTGAAATCTGAATGTTCTGGATAGACATAGTCGCTTTGATGAAACAGAGACATCATTTTAGTTCATCACTCTCATCATTACAAGACTCCGTCCGACCTTAGTGATGTGCTTGCGCAGAGCATCTCGCCTTTTTGCACATAGCGCAGATCGGTAGTGGTCTCGCTCCAGGCCAGTTAACGCTCGAACGAATGTGCAAGGTCCAGGCCCCAGAGGCTTGAACGCACGAACGCAAAGTGATGGATGCCCAGTGCTCGGGCGTCGCGGTTGACATCCTCCCCCCACCTCAGCCTACGGCTGCCGCTTGCGCGGGAAGGAGGGGGATTCCTACATCCAGAGGGCCATGTCCGACCCCGGCCGCAACGGATTTCTTCGAAATCTTGTGTTGCGAATCCTTATTCACCGCAGTTTCAACGGGGTTAACCTCCGCTGCGGTGGAATAACCTTTCTCAAACTCCGCCTCCAACCAGGCTTGGCCACGAACTTTGATATTCGTAGCCGCATTGGTGTCCCGGTCATGGCGCGTGTCGCAAACCTTGCAGGTCCAGTGCCGAACGTTAAGTTCAGCTTGACCCTTGGGGCCGCAACGTGCGCCGCAACAGGAACAATCCTGAGTGGTGAAGGATTCGTTAACTTCTCTAAACCATACGCCTGCGCTATCGCATTTGTACTGAAGCATGGTTCGAAACGTGGACCACCCGGCGTCCAATACGGACTTTGCCATATTGGTTTTCGCCAGGGAAGACGCGTTGACGTCGCCAACGAAGATGGCCTGGTGTTTACTCACCAAGGCCGTGGAAAGTTTGTGTAGCGCGTCTTTGCGCCGGTTTGCAATCTTTGCGTGTATGGATTTCACGCGCTGCTTGTTCTTTGCTCTTTGAGCCACTGCGAGCTTCGGCTCCATGTCCCGGTAGAACTGCTGAGCCTCGACCTTGATGCCCTCGGAGGTACAAAGAAGGTCTTTGAGGCCCAAGTCGATACCAATTGCTTCAGCTGAAACTTTCTCAGGGTCCAAGGATTTTGGCCACTCCATCGTGGTCACTGTCACATTAAGATACCAGCGGCCACGAGAGTCTTGACTGAAGTTTCCTGAGCCGAGCTCGCAGCGGCTCAGGCCATAGGAATCCCAAAGTGATATATCTTTGCCACAGTAGCGGACCTGGCCGCCATTCCTTTTGTTGCGGGAAATTGCGGAAGCTTTGAACGGAATCCAGCCGAGGCTGTATTTCGGAGATTTTGGATTCGAGACGCGCCAGTTGAGCTTGGCCTTCTTGAATTGCTTGCGGCGCGTTACGTACTCCTCGGTTACCGCCTGAAGCGTCTGCGAATGAAGGCTCAACCCTTCTTCGCCCGCGCCAGCACCTTTTATGTATGGGTGGAGGTCATAGGCGCTGCAAAAGACATGCTCTCGGCGAAGAACCTGAAGCGCGTGGTCCTGGCAGAAGTTCCATACGAAGTTCACCTCGCGCGCCTGGTTCAAAAGAAACGCTCCGTGCTTGTCTTTGACGCGGAGGTGTAGCACGCGCGTGGTGAAGCCTGCCTGCTTCTTGGCATGAGCCTTCTCTTTGCGAGAAGAGGGGTTTGTTGCTGCGGCGGCTGGTTCACTGGTCATTTGTACAGTATATTAACTTGACTACATCGCATACGCTTTGGAAATTCAAGTTGGACAACAGTTCTGCAGCCGGAATTGCATTTATGACAGGCTTTGCCTGCCATTGCCTTATATCCCCGGCCTGAAGGCCGAGGTTTTACGGCAGTTCGGATAACCTGCGCTTTGGAGCCTGGGGGTCGGCCGCGGGGGCGCTTGGAAGGTACCAACACGCTCATGCCCGCCTTCCAGGCATCCACCGATATTGGATTTATCCCGTCTATCAGTACTGCTTGTTCCACGGATTGATGACCGTTACGCTTGCCGCCTCATAAGGTGCGGTATCTCGCGACGCTACGATGAAGCCGCGCGAGACTGCGATGGCGGCGATGTACCCGTCTGGTGTGGGAAACCCCTGGCCCGTTTGTCTGGCTGTCACGGCCAACGCGGCGTAGTGTCGGGCGGCATCCAGGTCAAAAGGCAAGATGCGGTCTCTGAACAAGCCCATCAGTCCGTCCAGGGTCTGTGCCAACATGTCCTTGCGTTTACCCGCTGGCAGTGCGCCAATGCTAAACAGCAATTCGGCAATGGTGACGCTGGGGAGATACAGCGTTGAAGCGACCTGATCGTTCAGCCAGGCCCTCACCGCTGGATGCGGGTCGGGCTTCATCGCCTCAGAGACGACATTGGTATCGAGAACGATCACTTGTTAGCGGCTGCGTAGGAAGGCGCAAATATGGCGGAGTTCCGCATTGGCGCGGACAAAGGGCAAGGGCCCCGAAGGGCCCTAGAACAAGTGAATGGATAACCGGCTAGTCAGACAGATCTTCGTCATCAAGGGTGGAGTC
>CAJAXU010000301.1 GCA_903948045.1 uncultured beta proteobacterium
TCGAACATCTGGATCAAGCGCCGTACATCAAGCGGCGCGACGACGGCGCGCTGGCGCGATGGTTTTTCTACCAACCCGGCTTCAATCAACTGCAGCAGCGCTTCGCGGACCGGCGTTCGGGACACTGAAAACCGGCGGGCGATGGCATCCTCATCGAGGGGCTCCGCCGGCGCCAGCACACCCGCGAAGATTTCTTTCTCCAACGCACTCCGTACGATTTCACATTGGGTCAGTTTCTTTTCATCTGGCGTTTTGACGCGACCGCGGGGACGCCCCTGTTTCGGGCTGTCGGAGCCCGTGCGTAAGGAAAAACGGGAGGGTCCTTGATCCATGATTGGCGATCCAATATATCGGTAGCTACTTGATTTTATATATTTTTTCACTATGATGGTGAAAATACCATTGTCAAACATCCGACACCATCAAGCAAGTCCCGCATGCTGACCTTCCCATACTTCGAGCCTCACTTTGAGCGTGCCCAATGGACGCTGCCGTTTGTGCTGGAGTACCAAGCGGTGCACCGCGCGCATCGTCCCTTTTTGTCCTGGACCGATGCTGGACCCTCCCATTCCTTCGCGGAGGTGAATGCCACCGTCAATCGCCTGGCGCATGGTCTGAGCAGTTTTGGGGTGCGTCGCGGCGACCGCGTGTGCCTGTTGCTGCCAAATTGCCTTGAATTTATTCTGACCTGGTTCGCCCTGAATAAATTGGGGGCGGTCGAGGTGGCCATCAGCGATGCCTACAAAGGCAGCTTTCTGGCGCATCCTCTGCAACTTGCACAGTCGAAGACGCTGATCACGACCCGAACGCTGGCTCAGCGCCTGCTCGAGATCGAAGATCAGATACCCATAGAACGGATCATCCTGGTGGATGAGCCGGGTGGCGACGGCACAATGGACGCTCCAGCCTTTGGCAGGATCAGCTTGCATCGGTTCGCTGACATGATGTCTGACAATGCGGACAACCCGCCGAGCGTCGTGACGCCGCAGGACCCCGCAGCTGTGCTACTGACCTCGGGCACCACCGGCCCGTCCAAGGGGGTGGTGATGCCCCACTCGCAGTTTTACTTCTTTGCCGAAGAGGATGTGCAACTGACGCGCTTGACCCAAGATGATGTTTACATGACCGGGTTTCCCCTGTTTCATGGCAATGCGCAATTCCTGACGGTCTACCCCTGTCTGATAGCCGGCGCCCACTGCGTTGTTTACCCTCGGTTTAGTGCTTCTGACTGGGCCGGCCGGGCACGTCGCAGTGGCGCAACCGTGACCAACCTTCTGGGTGCGACATTGGCTTTCATCTGCGCCCAGCCACCTTCTGACAATGATCGCGCCCATCGCATTCGCTGCATTTATGCAGCGCCACTGGCGACCGACTTGGCCGGACCGTTTTCAGAGCGTTTTGGTGTGCACGAGTTTGTTGACGGCTTTGGACAAACCGAGATCTCCAATGTGTTCATGACGCCGCCGGGAGCGCCACGTCCCCCTGGGGCCAGCGGGGTCCTGGTGGACCAGTGGTTCGAGATCAAGCTGGTTGATGCCGAAACAGGTGACGAAGTGGCTCCGGGGCAGGCTGGCGAGCTACTGGTCCGCCACAAGGAGGCTGGGATCATTTCCACCGAGTACCTTGGCATGCCTGACAAGACCATCGAATCGCGCCGCGACCTGTGGTTTCACACCGGCGACGCACTCAAGCGGGATGATGAGGGTTGGTATTACTTCGTCGACCGGGTGAAGGATGCACTGCGCAGACGTGGCGAAAATATTTCCTCGTTCGAGGTCGAAGCTGTCTTGCGCAGTCACCCTGGCGTGGCTGATTGCGCTGTGATTGGCGTCGCGGCTGACCAGGAAGCCGGCGAGGATGAGGTGATGGCTTTTATCGTCCCACAAGCGGGTGCGGCCATCAGCTTTGCGGAGCTGGCCGCCTGGTGCGATGCCCGCATGCCGGCGTTCATGATCCCGCGTTATTTAGATACTTTGGCCGAGCTACCCCGGACCCCCACTGAGAAGGTCCGTAAGAAAGAGCTTCGCGAGCGAGGTGTTGCTGCCAGCACCTGGGACCGTACCCGCCAGGCCGCCTTGCCGGTAGACCACGTTGGCGGCACTGAGACCAAGTCACCATGATGCTCGACACCCCGACCAGCCACAGCGAATTCATTTTGCTGACAACCCATGGCAAGGTGGCGCAGGTCACCTTGAACCGGCCGCAAGTCGGCAACGCATTCAACGATGCCATCCGGCACGAGTTACCCAGATTGTTGGAAATGATCGATGGGGATGACCGCTATGCGGCCATTGTCATGAACGGAGCTGGTGAGCGGGGCTTTTGCGTTGGCGCTGACATCAAAGAAAGCCGAACCGTCGGCAGCTCCGTCCAAGAACGTCGGCGTTTAAAAGACAATGCCTGGATCGACCGCATCGCCGGTCTTTCCAAGCCGGTTGTAGCCGCAATTCACGGCTACTGCCTTGGAGGCGGACTTGAGTTGGCACTGGCTTGCGATCTGCGCATTGCGGCACCGGGTGCCGTGTTTGGCTTGCCCGAGACTGGCCTGGGATTGATCCCTGGTGGTGGTGGCACCCAGCGTTTGCCTCGCTTGATTGGCCTGGGGCGTGCAATGGACATGTTGCTGACTGGTGACCGCGTCACCAGTGACGATGCGTTGCGTATGGGGCTGGTCAGCCGGGTGGCCTCGAATGCCGACAGCTTGGTGGCCGAGGCCTTGGCCGTTGCCAGCCGGATTTCGGCGCGGCCACCGACTGCCAATGCGTATGCCAAGGAGGCTGCTAGGTCCGGACTGGAAATGGATTTGCAGGCAGGCCTGACGCTGGAGAAGACGCTGTTCTCGTTGTTGATGTCCACCACTGACAGGGCTGAGGCAGCGGCGGCATTTCGGGACAAGCGCGAGCCAAAATTTACGGGAAACTGATCGGGACTAATGATGACAGACAAACATATCGTGGTTGTGGGTGCAGGGTTGATGGGAACCGGCATAACCCACGCTTTTTTGGCAAGTGGGCACCATGTGACCCTGGTGGATACGCAAGCCGCTGCCCTCGACAAGGCGCGCCAATCGATCGAGAAGATTTTCAGCGACGGCGTTCGGCTCGGCAAGATGTCGGATGTCGATGTTTCCGCGGCGCTGGCGCGCATGACGTGCGCCGATCGGTTGCAGCCGGCGTCCAGTGAGACAGCCCTGGTGATGGAGACCGTGACCGAGAACCTGTTGAGCAAACAGGCGATCGTGCGCGAAGCGGAAGCCTGTTTCAAAGCGGGCACGGTGATTGCCACCAACACGTCGGCACTGAGCATCACCGAGATTGCCTCGGCCGCCAAAGCGCCGTCCCATGTCATCGGGATGCACTTCTTTAATCCGGTTCACAAGATGAAATTGGTGGAGATCGTGCGTGGACTTGAAACGTCGCCCGAGACGGTGGCGCGGGCTCGCGCCTGGTGTGCGGCGATTGGCAAGACCTCGATTGAAGTCAACGAAGCGCCAGGCTTCACAACCAGTCGAATCTCTGCCCTGCTGGGGAACGAGGCCATGTACATGCTGTCAGAGGGCGTTGCCAGCGCGGAGGACATCGACACTTCGTTGCGCATGGCTTTCAATCATCCGATGGGACCGCTTGAGCTCGGTGACATGACTGGCTGGGATACCCGGCTGGCCGTGCTGCAATACCTGCACCAGACGCTGGGAGAAAAGTTCCGCCCTTGCCCCTTGATCCTCAAGCTGGTCAAGGCCGGTCGCCATGGCCGAAAGACAGGGCGTGGCGTTTATGAGTACGATGATAAGGGCGTGAAGATCCCGAACTCTGGCGTGAAGGCATTTTGATGCGTGAGGTTGTGATTGTCGAGGCCGCGCGTACGCCGGTAGGTCGTTTTCGCGGTGCGCTGAAGCAGGTTCGCGCGGATCACCTTGGCGCGGCGGTGCTTAGTGAGCTTGTTGCCCGCGCCGGCATCCCGCCGACCGAGATTGATGATGTGGTGTTCGGCTGCGTCTCGCAGGTTGGCGAGCAATGCGGCAACATCGCGCGTACGGCGCTGCTCTCAGCGGGTTGGCCAGAGTCTATTCCCGGTATGACGGTGGACCGAAAGTGCGGTTCGGCTGAGGCGGCAGTGCATGTGGCATATGCCCAGATCGCGTCGGGGGTCAGTGACTGCATCGTGGCCGGCGGTGCCGAGAGCATGACCCGTGTGCCCATGGGCGGCAATCGCGACGTCCACGGGGTGCCTTTTGGCTGGCGGCTGAACGAACGCTTTGCCCTGACATCCCAGGGCGAGGCGGCCGAGCGCCTGTGCGACCTCTGGAACCTGACGCGCGAGCAACTTGATGACTTTGCCTTGACAAGCCAGGCGCGCGCTGCGCGCGCCGCCGATGCGGGCTATTTTGACCGTGAAATCGTGCCTGTTGACATCGGCCAATGGTGCGAGCGTGGCGATCCGCCTGTGGTGGAAGCGCTGCGGGTTGATGAGACCATTCGCCGCGATACCAGCCTTGAACGGCTGGCGTCTCTCAAGGCCAGCTTCCGGCCGGAGGGTGGTCGCGTCACTGCCGGCAATGCATCCCAGATTTCGGATGGTGCAGCAGGGGTCTTGCTGATGGCCGCCGAGCGGGCGCAGGCGTCAGGCCTGCAGCCCAGAGCCCGGATCCGGGCGGTAGCGACCGTGGGATCGGACCCGGTGTTGATGCTGACCGGGCCCATCGCCGCCACCCGCAAAGTGCTGGCGCGTGCCGGACTCACGTTGAATGACATCGACCTGTTTGAAGTGAACGAAGCCTTTGCGCCGGTACCGCTGATCTGGATGCAGGAATTCGGCATTGCTCATGATCGGGTCAATGTCAACGGGGGCGCGATTGCGCTCGGCCA
>CAJAXU010000302.1 GCA_903948045.1 uncultured beta proteobacterium
GTTCATCGGTGGCCTGATTCCTTACCTTTTTGGCGCCATGGCCATGGAAGCCGTTGGTCGCGCTGCGGGCTCAGTGGTGGTGGAAGTCCGGCGTCAATTCCGTGACATCAAAGGCATCATGGATGGCACAGGCAAACCCGAATATGACACTGCCGTCGACATGCTGACCACGGCCGCCATCAAAGAGATGATGATTCCATCACTGCTGCCCGTGGTGGCTCCGATTTTGGTGGGTCTGGTCCTAGGCCCTGCGGCCCTGGGTGGCTTGCTGATGGGTACCATCGTGACTGGCTTGTTTGTCGCCATCTCCATGTGTACCGGCGGCGGTGCCTGGGACAACGCCAAGAAGTACATCGAAGATGGTCACCATGGTGGCAAGGGCTCGGAAACGCACAAGGCCGCTGTCACCGGTGACACGGTGGGCGACCCCTATAAGGACACTGCTGGCCCGGCAATCAACCCCCTGATCAAGATCATTAACATCGTGGCACTGTTGATTGTTCCCGTCATGATGAAAATTCACGGCGGTTGAACCGGCCCGCCTGGCATCAAGGCCCGCCTCGGCGGGCCTTTTTTTCGCTTTGACTCGAAGATTCAAGCCCCAAGTCCCTACTTTCACGCCATCTGCTGGGCCCAAGGATCGATTACATTGGTGAAACGGTGATTTTCCTGATCATTGTCAAATCAATTTTTGTATCCGTTGGGGAATCAGCGCAGTCTGGTCGTATCAGCCAGAGATTGGTATCTTTTTTTATGAATCAGCGTTTCATCCGAATTCTGCTTGGGCTATGCGTCACGCTACCCTTTGTGCTGCACATGCTGCACATGCCCCGTCTGGCTGTCCTGGACCAGATCGATCAGAAAATCGCGGACATCCGGATGCGTCTGGATAACGAATTTCGCAGCTTCAAGACTGACCCGGTGAAGAAGGCCGTGGTGGATTCCATCGTCATTCTCGACATCGATGAAAGTAGCCTGGCCAGTCTGGGACGTTGGCCCTGGAGCCGGGACAAGCTGGCCCAGATCATGGACTTGCTGTTCGACAAGTACCAAATTGGCGTACTGGGTTTTGACGTGGTATTTGCAGAGCCAGATACCAGTTCAGGCCTGAACACATTGAAAGCCCTTGAAAGAGGCCCACTGAAGGACAGCCCTGGGTTTGCCGCATCGCTGCAACAACTGGCGCCCAGTCTTGACTTTGATGCGCGGTTTGCAGAATCGATTCGTGGGCGCAATGTCGTCATGGGCGCCTACCTGAGCAGTAACAAAGGCGCCAGCAAAAGCGGCACGCTCTCGGAGCCTTCGACGCCCGAAATCGGCTTTCCCAAACTGGGCGTCAACTGGTACGAATGGTCCGGCCACGGGGGGAACTTGCCCAACTTGGCTGCCGCAGCGGCTAGCACCGCCATATTCAATACCGTGGTTGACAGTGATGGCATCGTGCGGCGAACGCCGGCAGTTTTCAAATACCAGGGCGGCTACTACGAAGCCCTGTCGGTAGCGGTGCTGCGATCAATGCTCAATGCCCCCCCTGCGATGCCCGGCGCCACTGCCGGTGGTGCTTTGGCGCAATCTGCCGGCTACTTGAATATTGAATGGATGACCATCAAAGCGTCAGGCCAGCGTCCGCTGCGCATCCCGGTTGACAGCGAAGCCAGTATGCTGATCCCCTACCGTGGCAATGGCGGCCCCGACGGGGGCACCTTCAAGTACATTTCGCTGGCAGACGTTGCGTCCGGCAAAACCCCACTCGCCGATCTCAAAGGCAAGATCACGTTGGTGGGGACCTCTGCACCGGGCCTGGTGGACCTGCGCTCCACACCCGTGGGAGCCACTTACCCCGGCGTAGAAATTCATGCCAACCTGATTTCAGGCATGTTACTGCAAGATCTGAAGGAGCAGCCAGCCTATGTGGTCGGTGCCGAGCTGGTTCTGCTGCTGATCACCAGCTTCATCCTGATCTTCGCGCTGCCGTTCCTGTCACCGCTGCTGGGTATCAGCCTGTTTGTTGGTGTGGGGCTGACCATCATCGGGATCAATTACACGGTTTACATCAATGGTGTGATGCTACCTATGGCCAGCGGCCTTCTGGCGGCACTGATGGTGTTCATCACGGACACGGCTTACGGCTATTTCGTCGAAAGTCGCAGCAAACGCCAGTTCGCCAGCCTGTTTGGCCAATATGTACCCCCAGAACTGGTCAGCGAAATGGCTCGCGATCCGACGGCCTACAGCATGGAGCCTAAGAGTGCGAACATCACCACCCTGTTTTGCGATGTGCGCGGCTTCACATCCATCTCGGAAACTCTGTCACCGCGCGACCTATCCCGGTACATCAATGAGTATCTGAGCGCGATGTCGGCCGCTATTTCGGCGCGCAACGGGACGCTGGACAAGTACATTGGCGACGCCGTCATGGCGTTTTGGGGCGCACCAGTGCCGATGAAGGACCATGCTCGCCAGGGGGTGCTGGCCGCCCTTGAGATGCAGAAAGCCACTGCCATCCTGCGCGAACAGTTTCGCGCCCGCGGCTGGCCTGAACTGAAAATTGGTATCGGCCTGAACACCGGCGATGTGCGGGTTGGGGACATGGGCTCAAAGGTCCGCAAGGCCTACACCGTGATGGGCGATGCTGTAAACCTGGCGTCACGGCTGGAGGGACGGACCAAGGGCTACGGCGTCGGCATCTTGGTGGGACAGGCGACGGCTCGGCTGGTCGATGATGTGGTGTTCAAAGAGCTCGACCGAGTGCGTGTGAAAGGCAAAAGCGAACCAGTCACGATCTACGAACCAATCGCAATCCGCGGAGAGCTCACCGAGACACAGAACCTTGAACTGACGCACTGGCAGCATTGCCTGGATGCTTACCGTGAACAACGCTGGGCCGACGCACGTGAAGACTTGGCCAAACTGCAGGCCATGGCCCCAGGCGCCTACCTGTATGAATTGTATGAGGCACGTATCAAGGCGCTGGTCAACGCTTCTCCAGGCTCAGACTGGGACGGCGTCACCAATTTCGACGACAAATAACCATTGGCCAAATAGCCTCCCGTGGTTCAGGCCACAACCGCGCGCACAAGCGCCGCGGCAGTCGCGGAAATAGCGGGAATCCCTTTGATATTGTCTTGTTCGATCGCAAGCAATATGAGCTCGTTAACACCGCCCACGACCGCCAAGGCCATGTCTGGCGCCAGTGATTCACGGGACGGGTCCGTGTTGATGACGGTGAGCATGAAGTCAGCGATATCCTGGTTGACGCGCCGACGCGCAGCAAGACCGGCAGCGCCAAGACCCAGGATTTCAACGTAGAGGGTACGAAGCAACACCGGGTCACTGGCCAGGCACTCCAAGTAAGCTTGGAGCGCCTGCTCCACCTGGGTCTGCCAACTGCGTGAGGGGTCCAGGGCGGAGCGCAACACCCCGAGTGCGCCATAGCTGGCAGCCTCGTACAGGGCGATCAGGCAATCGGTCCGGTCGGAAAAATACTCGTAGAAAGTCCTGCGGGACACTTCCGCCTCTCGCACGATGTCAGCCACCGTGCTGGCCACGTAGCCTTTCGCGGCTACGCTCCTGGCCATACCCTCAAGCAGGCGCTGGCGGTGCGCCTGACGTTCTGGGGGGATCGAATCTGACTGCATCTTGTCTTCTGGTGGTCCACCTGGCGCTTGTGTAACCCAAAGATTGGCATGGCCGTACGACTCAAATGGTACTTGACAGTATCGCGTAGCTTGGGCACCATTCGCTATGGTACGCAATCGTACCAGTTTGCTTTATTGGGAGTCTTGCATGTCTGAGCTGGTCGTCCGCCGTTTACTGATTGATTTGGAGACGCCCGTGGCACGCCATTGGTTTGGCGGTGACGCCTTCAGAACGGCCCTATTCAACGCCTTATCAATGAGCTTTCCCTTAGGGGAGCAATTTTTTATGGACTCGGTTCGCTCAGGACTAAAGTCCCTGCCGCCGGGTGAGCAGGAGAAGTTTGCCGCCGAAACGCAAGGCTTTATTGGCCAAGAGGCCACGCATCGGCGCATTCACGCACTGTTCAACACACAAATCGAAAAGCATGGTCTGGTGAATCATTGGGAACCCCGGGCACGAGAACGCTTGAAGATGCTGACTGATTTCCATCCTCGGCACTGGCTAGCGATCACCGCTGCCACAGAGCATTTCACGGCTGTGTTCGCTGACTGGCTGCTGAGCAACCCGGATTGGTTTGACGGCAGCGAAGAGCGCCTGAAGACAATGTGGCTTTGGCACAGCGCCGAGGAATCAGAACACAAATGCACCGCCTTTGACCTCTACCTGGCGCTGGGCGGTTCACACCGCTGGCGCGTGACTTGGTTCAACCGTATCAGCTTGGTGTTTTTTAGCGACCTGCTGCGCCAGACGATCAACAACTTGCACCACGACGGCAGTCTCTGGCAATGGCGAACTTGGACCAGTGGTACCAACTTCTTATTCGGCCAGCGCGGCATGATCCGTAGCATATTCAAACCCTGGTGGGCCTACCGACGCGAAGGGTTTCACCCGAGTCAACTGCACAATAACCTGTCGCTTGCTTGGTTGCAGTCCAACTCGAACGCTTATGTTGAGGTGGGTAGTCGCATGGCCCAACCAGCTTAGCCACCACCTGAGCCCGCCACTTGCGTCGGGTTGATTCAGATCAAACCACCCGTTGGATGCGGGCTTAGCATTCATGGGCTTGGGCCCGTAACAGCTTACGTCAGGTGGTTGGGAAGCGTCTGCTTTCGATTTCAGATAGGTAATTCTCGCTTTGATGACTGAACGAAAATTGGTGGTTTTGCTGTTGTTGACTGCTGTTGTGCTCGGGGCTTGCTCGTCGTTGCTGCCGCGGGGTCGCAGCGAATCATCCCCGTTTAGGGATTTTGAGCAGGCGCGCAGTGCCATCGACGGCTTGATGCCCATGACGAGCACTGCGGCTAACCTGGCCAGCCTGGGCATTGGCCCAGTGCATCAACCCAACACCGTGATACTCACACAGGCGGATGTCGTGCGGCGCTTTGTACCGAGCGCCCTGCTGCGTAGGGAAGACCTTGACCCCGGTGTGCTGGCCTGCCTGGAAGCACGCGACGCCTGCCGGGGCTGGGAAATCACCGCGGTGCGGATCAACAAAGCTAGAACTGGCAACTTTCTTAGTGATTTCACCAATTTCTCGCGCCGCTCTGAGACCACGGGCTGGCGATTCAATGCACTGATCTTGTTGGTCAATGACGTGGTGGTTTACCGGGCTTGGGGGGGACAGCCCAGCATCAACGAAGTCGAGATCACCACCAACCCCTTGGGGCCGCTGCAGGACATTGGCCCAATGATTTTAACCACCCGTTGAAGTAATGGCCTGCAGCGCCAACCTTTTGCAGGAAAATCAGTGCCATGCAACTCAACTACATCGCCAACGCCTCCATCCCCTCCTCGTCCGGGCGGACGATCGCCGTGCTGGACCCGTCCGATGGCCAGCCCTTCGAGCACATTCAACGCAGCAATGCCAGCGACATAGACAGCGCAGTCCGAGCCGCACGCCAGGGGCTGGACACCGTCTGGCACAAGTTCAGCGCTGTGGAGCGCGGACGCCTGCTGATGCGCCTGTCACAGAAAATCACCGAGCATGCCCAAGAGCTAAGTCAGATCGAACAGCGCGATTGCGGTAAACCCACACGGCAGGCCAATGCAGACGCCTTGGCATTGGCGCGTTATTTTGAGTTTTACAGCGGTGCCTGTGACAAACTCCACGGTGAGACGATTCCCTATCTGGACGGCTACAGCGTATTGACCTGGCGCGAACCTCACGGGGTGACGGGGCACATCATTCCATGGAATTACCCCATGCAAATTTTTGGCCGCAGCGTTGGCGGAGCCCTGGCCGCAGGCAATACCTGTGTGGTCAAACCGGCAGAGGACGCCTGCCTGTCCCTGATCCGCGTGGCGCAACTGGCCGCCGAGGTGGGCTTTCCAGCCGGCGTCCTCAATATCGTGACCGGCTATGGGCATGAGGTGGGCGACGCACTGGCGCGGCATCCCGGTATTGATCATATTAGTTTCACCGGCAGCCCGAGCGTCGGCACCCTGATCCAACAGGCTGCAGCGCTGCGGCATTGCCCGGTCACATTGGAGCTGGGTGGCAAGAGCCCACAGATTGTTTTTGCCGACGCCGACCTTGATGCCGCCGTACCCGCTATTTTGAACGGCATTGTGCAAAACGCAGGACAGACCTGCTCTGCGGGCTCTCGCCTGCTGGTCGAACAGTCGATTTATGAGCCCTTGTTAGCAAGGCTGGGCGCAGAATTTGAAAACCTGCGGGTCGGCCCTGCCGACATGGATCTTGATCTGGGGCCCTTGATCCGGCAAAGTCAGCAACAACGGGTGTGGGACTTCCTGAGTGATGCCCAGGTGGCGGGCATTCCCATGGTGGCGCAGGGACGGGTCGTCGATGAAGCACCCCAAAGCGGCTTCTACCAAGCGCCCACTTTACTGCGCGACGTACCGTTCGACCACCGACTGGCGCAAGAAGAGGTGTTTGGGCCAGTGCTGTGCGCCATGCCCTTCAAAGACGAAGACCAGGCGGTGACACTCGCCAATTCAACCGAGTTTGGACTGGTGGCCGGCGTCTGGACGCGTGACGGTGCCCGACAATTCCGCATGGCGCGACGCATCCGTAGCGGCCAGATTTTCATCAACAACTATGGCGCGGGCGGCGGGGTGGAGTTGCCCTTTGGCGGTGTCAAGTCCAGTGGCTACGGCCGTGAAAAAGGTTTCGAGGCTTTGCTCGGTTTCACCACCCTGAAAACCGTGGCTATTCGGCACGGCTGATACCAGCCCTGAGTCGTGCCAGAATCAGGCCAGAACGACAAGAGCCCCTGGCGCGTAAGAACGCCCGCCTTGTCAATGGACCACCCATTTCAACCATGAGATAAGCCATGACCCAGCGCGTGAAAGACAAATCCATCATCGTGACTGGCGCGGGTGGTGGTATTGGCGAAGGCATCGCCCGACGGCTGGCTGAGCAGGGCGCCCAGGTGCTCGTCAACGACATTAACCCCCAAAGGGGTGAGCAGGTAGCAGCCAGCATCACTGCAACAGGCGGACGCGCCTCTTTTTTTGCCGCTGACGTGACCCGCTCGGCCGACGTGGCTGCGCTGGTGGCCACTGCGGTAGCCCGCTATGGCCGGCTGGATGTGATGGTCAACAATGCGGGCTGGACCCACCGCAACCGCCCAGCGCTCGAAGTCAGTGAAGACGAATTCGACAAATGCTACGCCGTGAATGTGAAAAGCATCTACCTGGCCACCGTGCACGCCACGCCGGTGTTTCGCGCGCAGGGTGGCGGCAGCTTCATCAATATTGCTTCCACGGCCGGCGTGCGGCCGCGCCCCGGCCTGACCTGGTACAACGGTTCGAAGGGCGCAGTGATCACCACCTCCAAGTCGCTGGCGGCCGAACTCGGACCAGACAACATCCGGGTGAACTGTATCAACCCGGTGTTTAACCCCGATACCGGCCTGGCTGCAGAATTTGCCGGTGGCCCGCTGACAGAGGAGCGCAAAGCCTTGTTTCGCGCCAGCATCCCGCTGGGACGCTTCTCCACCGCCCTTGATGTGGCCAATGCAGCGCTTTACCTTGCCAGCGATGAGGCCAGCTTTATCAGCGGTGTCTGCCTTGAAGTGGATGGCGCCCGTTGCGTATGACACCCGTGCAGCGGCGTCGCCCCATGGACGCTCGGCGCCATGTCTGAACGCGTGATTCCAGTGGTCGACCAGCGCGCCACCGTCTTGGCGCCGCCAGCAGCCGCCTTTGCGCCGGCCACCCGCCTGACGGCAGATGGCCTGCTGAGCGACACACGTGGCCGCGCCCTGCGCGACCTACGCATCAGTGTCACGGATCGCTGCAATTTTCGCTGCAGCTATTGCATGCCCAAGGAGGTGTTTGACAAGGACTACGCCTACCTGCCGCATGCCGAATTACTGTCTTTCGAAGAGATTACCCGCGTGGCCAAGGCCTTCATCGCCCACGGCGTACAGAAAATTCGCCTCACCGGTGGTGAGCCCCTGTTGCGAAAGAACATCGAATCCCTGATTGAGCAACTGGCCAGCCTGCGCACGCTGCAGGGACTTCCACTGGACTTGACGCTGACTACCAATGGCGCCTTACTCAAGCGCAAGGCGACGGCGCTCAAGGCGGCCGGTCTGCAGCGCGTGACCGTCAGCCTGGATGGGCTGGACGA
>CAJAXU010000303.1 GCA_903948045.1 uncultured beta proteobacterium
CGACTCGCCGGCGGCACGTTCCTCGTGCTCGACTACCACTTCCGCCGGGCTGCGGGCCGCTCCAAGTCCAGATACACCGAGCCGCCGGGCCAGTCTTTGGCAAGGGTGCGGGCCAAGGTGGTTTTGCCCACTTGGCGCGGTCCAAGCAGCACCACAGCGGGGACTTGCAGCAGTGCTTGACGGATGGTGTATTCAGATTGGCGGTTTATCATTATTGAAATAATAACTTGTTAAGTTAATTTTTCAATAAAAAATATCAGGACTTGTCCGCTACATGGCAATGGTGACCAACCGATCGGCGCCGACCCTCACTGCCCGTTTTGCGCCAGCCAGGCCAGCAGCTCTTCGGCCGCTGCCTCGGTGGCGGCACGCAGGGCGCGCACGCCGCCTGGCGCGTCGGCGCTAGGCGCTGGCCGCTGCACGATGAAGCTGCGCTGAGCCAACACCTGCTCGCCGCCGGGGCCACCCTGGCTGAGCGTGGCGCGCAGGCGCAGCAGCCCGCGGCTCTGTTGCGGGCTGTCAAACAGTTGGCTGAATTCTTCCAGCGTCAGGCGCAGGGTGGCCGGGCTGGCGGTGCCCGTGGCCAGGCCGGCAGCCGTGCCGGCGTCTGGGCCCAGCAGTGTGCGGCGCTGCCCCAGCGTGTCGGCCAGGCGCTGGCGCAGCAGGTCGGCCGGCGGCATGCTCCAGCGTGCCAAGGCGTAGGGCTGCAATTGTTGGGCGTCGGCGTACAGCAGGCGGTACAGCATGGCGTTGCCGCCGAGCGCCGGGCTGGCCTGCACCTCGGCCAGCAGCAAAGCCGGTAAGGGGGCGCGCCGGTCACTTGGGGCCGTGGTCAGCGGCCCCGGACCGAAGTCGTAGTTGGTCAGGCGGGCAGTTTGGTTGGGCAGGGCGCAGCCGGTCAAACCCAAGAAAATCAAGAGAAAAAGGCCTCTAGGCCACGTCGTTATTGGCTTTATAGCTACTGATTTCATAGCAATTCTCAGGGTTTGGGTTGGCGCGCAGCAAAGCCGGGCTCGCCCGGGCCGGGCAGCGCTGGTGCATTGCCGAAAAGCAGGGTCTGCGGCTGCTCGGCCAGTGTGCTGGCCGCCTGGCCGATGGAGCGGGCGCTGCGCGCGGCCTCGTCGGCGGCGCGGTTGACGCGGGGCAGGGTGGCGCCTTGCAGGGCCTGGTTGCTGGCACTGAGCTGGTCCACCCCCTGACCGAGCCGGTCCAGCACACCTCCTTTGGCGTCCAGCCGCTCGGCCACTTGGCGCAGGCTGCGCGCCAGGTCCCGTGCCTCCTGGGCGCTCTCGCCAATGCGCTCGGCACTGGTTTGCAGGGCACGCAAGCTGGCGCTGGCTTCCTGGGTCAGCTGCGGCAGGCGCAGATCGGGCCCCAGCTGCGTGCCCAGCACGCCCTCGGCTCGCTTGGCCAGCCGGTCGATGCTGCCGGCGGCTTGGGTCAGGCTGCCGACAGCCGCCATCACCCGCTGCTGGTTCTCAGCGTCGAGCAGTTGGTTGACCCGCTGGCCCAGCCCCTCCACCTGCGTCAGCAGTTTGCCGCCCTGGTCGGACAGGCGCGACAGCGGGCTTTGCCGCATCGGGATGCGCGCGGGCGTGGCGCCACCTGTGGTGTCCAGCCGATCGGCGCTGCTGCCCTCGTCGTCCAACGCCACATAGGCCAGGCCGGTCACGCCCTGAAAGCCCAGCGTGCCAAAGGTGCTGCTGGTCACCGGCGCCTGGCGGTCAATGGCGATGCGGATCAGCACCCGGCCGCTGGCTTGGGGGTCAAAGGCCACGGCCACCACTTTGCCCACGTCCACCCCCTTGAAGCGCACCGCCGCTTGCGCCTGCAGGCCGGTCACAGCGCTGTCGGTCGACAGCTCGTAGATCACTTGCTCGCGAGCATCGCGCGTGAGCCAGACCGTCAGTGCCAGCAGCAGCGCCGTCACCAGCAGCACAAAGGCGCCGGCGGCCAGGGCGTGGGATTTGTTTTCCATGGGCAAATGTCCTGTTAAAGAGGGGCCGGACGCAGCAGGGCGCCAGCGCGCTGGCCGCGCGGCCCTAAAAAGAAGTCCTGAATAAAGGGGTGCGGCACGGCCATCACCCGGTCGGGCGTGTCGCAGGCCACCACCTGCCGGTCGGCCACCACGGCAATGCGGGTGCTGAGCTCGAACAGCGTGTCCAGGTCGTGTGTGACCATCACCACGGTCAGGCCAAGTTCGCGGTGCAGCGAGCGCAGCAGGGCACAAAAGGCGTCGGCGCTGTCCGGGTCCAGCCCGGCGGTGGGCTCGTCGAGCAGCAACAGCGGCGGGTCCAGCATCAGGGCCCGCGCCAGCGCCACCCGTTTGACCATGCCGCCCGACAGGTCGGCCGGCATTTTGTGCGCCTGCGCCGGCGCCAGCCCGACCATTTGCAGCTTGACCATGGCCGCCTCGCGCACCAGGGCGCGCGGCAGGGTGCCGAGTTCGTTCAGGGCAAACGCAATGTTCTCCAACACCGTGAAGGCCGAGAACAGCGCGCCGTGCTGAAACAGCATGCCGACCCGGCTGGCTGCGCCCTCGCGCCCCATCTGTGACGCCGGCTCTCCCCGCACCGTAATCCGGCCACGCGTGGGTTGTTCCAGCCCCAGCATTTGCCGCAGCAACACGGTCTTGCCGCTGCCTGAGCCGCCGACAATCGCCAGCACCTCGCCCGCCTCGATGCGCAGGCTCAGGTTCTGGTGGATCACCGCGTCGCGGCCGGCGCTGCGAAACACCGACCACAGGCCCTCGATCAGCACCGCCGGGGCGGCTGCGGGCGGCTGGACGGCGGTGTTCATAGCCCAACATCCTGGAACAGCACAGCAAACAGCGCATCGACCAGGATCACCAGCGTGATGGCCGTGACCACCGAGGCGGTGGTGCCCCGGCCCAGGCTCTCGGTGTTGGCCTGCACGCGCAGGCCGAAGTGGCAGCCGATAAGCGCAATCACCACGCCAAACACCACCGACTTGGCCAGCGCCAGACTCAGGTTGACCACCGGCACCACCTGTGGCAGCGCCGCCATGAAGTAGTCGGGTGTGATGCCCAGCGTCAGGTCAGCGGCCAGCATGCCGCCGGCCAAGGCCGCCAATGTGGTCCAGACACTGATCAGTGGCATGGCCAGTGCCAGGGCCAGGGCGCGTGGCAGCACCAGCCGGAACCCGCGTGCGATGCCCATCACCTGCATCGCGTCGAGCTCTTCGGTCACCCGCATCACCCCGATTTGGGCCGTGATGGCCGAGCCCGAGCGCCCGGCGATCAGAATGGCCGCCAGCATCGGGCCGAGCTCACGGATCAGCGCCAACCCCAGGATGTTGACGATGTAGATGTCGGCGCCAAACTGGCGCAGCTGCTGCGACATCAGGTAGGCCAGCACCACGCCGATCAAAAAACCCACCAGCGCAGTGATCGGTAGCGCGGTGGCGCCCACTTGGTACAGGCTGCCTGACATGTCGCGCCATGGGCCCTTGGCCGGTGCGCGCAGCAGCCGCAGCGTGTCGAGCAGCAACTGGCCCAGCAATTGCAGCAGGCCCTTGCCGTGGTCAAACAGGCGCCACAGGGCCGCACCCAGTTGCAAAAAGCCTTGCCTGGCACTGCGGTGCGCCGGTGCCGGCGGCGGCAGCGCGTACTGCGCCACCCGGGTCAGCATGCTGCGTTGCGCCTCAGTGGCCAGCAGCTGCGCCGGCCACTGCCGGCCCCAGGCGTTCCACAGCACTTGCGCGCCGGTGTGGTCAAGCCGCTGCAGCCCGCGCAGGTCCCACACCAGGGTTGGCGCCGGCGGGCAGGCCTGCAGCGCCGCTGTCAG
>CAJAXU010000304.1 GCA_903948045.1 uncultured beta proteobacterium
AGCATGGCCGGCTTGATCTGCGCTGCCGGCATGCCACGGATGCGCAGCGGAAAACTGATGTTCTCGGCCACCGTCATGTTGGGGTACAGGCCGTAGCTCTGGAACACCATGGCCACATCACGGTCCTTGGGTTCGAGCTGGTTGACGCAGCGATCGCCAATCCAGACCTCGCCGGTGCTGGGGTCCTCCAGCCCGGCCACCATGCGCATGGTGGTGGTCTTGCCACAGCCGCTGGGGCCGAGCAACACCAAAAACTCGCCGTCGGCGATGTCCAGCGACATCTGCTTGACGCCCACGGCATCGCCCCAGGACTTGGAAATATTGTTCAGCTGCACGCGCGCCATGTCAAAGCCTCAGGCTTGCGGCGTCAGGACTTGCATCCAGATCGCCACGTCATCGATCAAAACCCACTCGCGCAGGACCCGGCCCTGCACCAGCTCGGCGTGCACAATGCCCATCAGCTCGACCGCGCGTCCGCTCTCTTTTCCATAGCGAAGTAGCGAGCTATCACGCGGGTTGTGGCTTGTTTTGGCCCTAAAACGAAGGGCCAGGCGGTCACTGCGGCCGCTCGCAGCCTGGTCCTGCTGCCAGGCCAGGTGCTCCACCGTGAACTGCTGCACACGCAGGGCACCGAACACGCTGCGCCAGAAACCCGCAATTTCGTCATGGCCGTAGCTGGTGTGCTCACCCGGGCTGATCTGTTGGGCCGCCTCGTCGTAGATGGCTGCCACATCGCCCGCGCCGTGCGCCAGCGCCTCGATCAGCTGGGCATAGGCCTGCGCCTGCGGGTGCTGGCTGATGTGCGACACATAGCCGGCTGGCGCCGGCGGCGCCACCGGCTTGTGCCAGCCACCGCGCTGGTTGAGCCAGGCCTGCGCCAGCGCCTGCGGCGTGCTGCCAATCTGCAAGGCAATCGCGGCCTGATCGCGCACCAGCCACTCGTGCACGATGCGGTTGTCTTTGCAGACGCAGTCGGCAATGGTGCGTGCATGCACCCGGGCACCACTGGCCGGGCCAAAACTGCCCTGGCCCGCGTGGGTCATGGGCGAGATGATGCGGTGCGAGCTGAGGAACCCACCGTCCTCGTCGCCCGACTGGATCACGTCCTCGGCCAGCAGGCGCCGGTCCGGGAACATGGCCAGCGTGGCACGGGTGCCGGTGAGCACGTCTTCAAGGGCGGTGCTGACCGACATCGGCGTCTCCACCACACAGGGGTCGCTGTAGTACTTGCGAATGTCATCGATGCGGCGCCCCTCCCAGATGCGTGCGGTGATGACCCGGATGTAGTGGTCCAGATTGCTGAACTCGGTATCGAAACCCTTCATGACTGGCGGCCCTCTGGCGCCGGCAAACGCGCCGACTGACGAATGATCAATTGACCTGGTACCACCAGGTTGCGGCTGGGCGGCGTCTGCGCCTCACGCAGGTAACTCTGCAGCAGCGCCACCGTGGCTTCCACCATGGGCTGCACTGGTTGCTCGAAGGTGGTGAGCTCATAGGAGGCCCAAGCCGCCTGCGGCACGTTGTCAAAGCCGACCACCGACACATCCTGAGGCACGGCCAGGCCGAGCTCGTGGCGCAGGGTGTCCAGCACCACAATGGCCATCAGGTCGCCAGCCACAAACACCGCGTCCGGCCGGTCAGCGGCAGAGGCAAACAAGTCGCGCGCGGCCTGCCGCGCCTGCTCCACGTCGTAGTTGCCAATGGCGCGGGCATAAATGCGTTGCCCCAACTCAGCCAACCCCTCGCGAAAGCCCTGTTCGCGCTCGAGGTTGGTAGACGAATCTTCGCGCCCGGCGATGTAGGCGATGCGTTTGTGGCCACCAGCCACCAGAAAGCGCGCCATCTCGCGGCCCCCGCCCACGTTGTCAGAGCGCACCGAACTGACAGCCCCGGCGCTGCCCGAGGCCATGACCCGGTTGAACAGCACCACTGGGATGCTGGCGTCGGCACAGCGCTGGGCCAGGGCCGAGGACAGGGTGGTGGCGCCCATCACAATGCCGTCCACGTTGTACTGCAAAATTTCTTCCACCAGGTCGTCCGAATTGGCGTTGTCGCCAATGAAGATCAGCAGGTGGTAGCCGTCCTGCTGCAGGCGTTTGGCCAAGCGCTCCAGCACCGCCGGGTAAAACAGGTTTTCCAGCGCTGACAGCACCAGCCCGATGATGCGCGAGCGACCAGTGATCAGGCTGCGCGCGTGGGCATTGGGCTGGTAACCGAGCTTGCGTGCCGCCTCCTGCACCTTGTCACGCATGGCGTCCGACACGCTGGCGCCGGCGGTAAAACAGCGGCTCACCGCCGACTGCGACACGCCGGCCAGGCGGGCCACATCGAGCGAGGTGGCCTGCGCTTTCATTGCGCGGTCCAGCCGCCGTCGACCATCAGCGCGCTGCCGGTCACCAGCGCCGCCGCATCGCTGGCCAAGAACACCACCGCGCCCATGATGTCTTCAACTTGTCCCAGGCGGCCCAGCGCGATACGGGACTGCACAAACTGGCGAAATTCTGGGTCAGCCAGGGCCGGGCGCGTCATGGCGGTCTCGATGAAGGTCGGGCAGACGGTGTTGGCACGAATCTGGTGCGGCCCGAGCTCCCAGGCCAGGGCCCGGGTCATGCCCTCGACCGCATGTTTGGTGGCGCAGTACACCGCGCGCTTCGGGCCACCCACATGGCCCATCTGCGAAGAGATCTGGATCAGCGAGCCCGGCAGACCAGCGCTGATCAGGCCACGCGCCACTTCGCGGGCCAGGTAAAACGCGGCCTTGAGGTTGAGGTCAACCACAGCGTCAAAATCAGCGTCCAGGGTGTCGGTAATCAGTGCTGGCCGGTTGGTGCCCGCGCTGTTCACCAGAATCTGAAACGGCCCTGCCTCGGCCACCGCCTGCCGAACCGCTGCGGGGTCAGTGACGTCCAGCACCATCACCTCGGCCCTGGCGCCATAGGCTCGCATGGCAGCCGCCGCAGCATCCAGCTCGGCGCCCGTGCGGGCTGCCAGCGTCACCGCGGCCCCAGCCTGCGCCAGCGCATGGGCCGCAGCCAGGCCAATGCCCCGACCCGCCCCTGTCACCAGGGCGCGGCGGCCATCCAAGCGGAACGAGGGCGTCACCGGGTTACCGACGGCCGGCACGGGCTGACTCATGGCGCCAGACCCGGGCGCGGCGGCGCGCGTTCGCCCCGGTCAAAGGCCTCCCAGCCCTGGCCCTGAAACGGGTCCACGCCGAGTTGCTGCATCACGTGCGGAAAATCCACCGACACCCAGTTGTCGACAATCTTGCCGTCCTGCACCTTCCAGAAGTCCATGTAGCGGATCTCGATCCGTTTGCCGGTGGGGGCGATGCCCATGAAGGTGCCGGTGTGCGTGGCCTCTTGCCGCCCGAAGGCGGCCATCCACTCGCCCTGCACGATGCGGGCCTCATCAATGCACACCTTGTCCGAAAACGCCGCCTGGAACGGGCGCTGCCAGTTGTCTTGAAAGGCCCGCACGCCCAACTTGGTGCCGCAACCGGCGTTGCCCATCCAGCGGAAATCCTTGGCAAAAAAAGCCTCGATGCCGTCGATGGTGTGGTCATTCAGGCCATCGACCATGCCCTCCACCACTTGCCGCGTGGCCTCGGTCTGCGACAGGTCGTTGTCGCGCGTCAGCGCGGCCTGCTCGGGGCGGGCCCCTTTCATGCCGGCCCGTCCAGCGCCGGCACCGGCTGGTACCAGGGCACCTCAGCACGGTCGCCGTAGCGGCGCACCCGCAGGTTGGCCTGCTCACCATGGCCGGCAAAGTTTTCCATGTGGCACAGGCGCGAGCAGACCGCGCCAATGCTGGCACTGGCGGCATCGGTCAGCACCCGCTGGTAGGTGCAGGTCTTGAGGAACTTGCCAACCCACAGACCGCCGGTGTAGCGGGCGTTCTTGTTGGTAGGCAGCGTGTGGTTGGTGCCGATCACCTTGTCGCCAAAGCTGACGTTGGTGCGCGGCCCGAGGAACAGCGCGCCATAGTTGGTCATGCCTTTAAGAAAGTAGTCCGGGTCACGCGTCATGACCTGCACGTGCTCGGAGGCCAGTTCGTCGGCCTTGGCCAGCATTTCCTCGTCACTGTCGCAAACGATCACCTCGCCGTAGATCTCCCAGGCCTTGCCGGCGATGGCGGCCGTCGGCAGGATCTTGAGTTGGCGTTCGACCTCGGCCATCGTGTCGCGCGCCAACTTCTCGGACGTGGTCAGCAGCACTGCCGGCGAGGTGGGGCCGTGCTCGGCCTGGCCCAGCAGGTCGACTGCGCACATTTCGCCATCGACTGAATCGTCGGCGATCACCAGGGTTTCGGTCGGCCCGGCGAACAGGTCGATGCCGACCCGGCCGTACAACTGACGCTTGGCCTCGGCCACGAACATATTGCCCGGCCCGACCAGCATGTCCACCGCCGCCACCGACTCGGTACCAATGGCCATGGCCGCCACCGCCTGCACGCCGCCCAGCACCAAAATCTGATCGGCGCCGGCAAAGTGCATGGCCGCCACGATGGCTGGATGCGGTGCGCCCTGGTAGGGTGGCGCGGTCGACACCACGCGTGGCACGCCGGCCACCTTGGCGGTGAGCACGCTCATGTGGGCCGAGGCGATCAAGGGGTATTTGCCGCCGGGCACATAGCAGCCGGCCGCGTTGACCGGGATGTGCCGGTGGCCCAGCACCACGCCGGGCAGGGTTTCGACCTCGACGTCGCGCATGCTGTCGCGCTGGATCTGGGCAAACTGGCGGATTTGCGTTTGGGCAAAGCGGATGTCTTCGACTTCGCGGGCGGACAGCTTGCGCACCGCCGCCTCGATGTCGGCCTGCGACAGGGTGAAGCTGGCCGGGTCCCAGCTGTCGAACTGGCGGCTGTAGGCCCGCACTGCCTCGTCGCCGCGCTGCTCGATGTCCTTCAGGATGCCGGTCACGGTGGCACGCACCTGGGCATCGTCGTCGGCCCGACCCTGGGCATCCTTACCGCGTTTGAGATAACGAATCATGGCAATTGCACCTTGTTTGATCTAGACCATGGATTTTTTTGCATACGTATGCAATGTAACTGAAAAAATCGGCGTGGGTATCCGTAGTTTCCCGTAATAGGCGGGACCCGACTAGCCGCGTCGGGCAAACTGGCTGCGCACGCGGGCCAACACGTCGACCTCGAGCTGCAGCAGCACGTTGATCAGGTCGATCGGCACCCAGTTTTCTCGGATCAGCCCCTGCTCGGCGCTGTAAAAATCCATCACCCGCATGGTGATGGCGCGCCCGGTGGGCGGCAGGCCGAGCCAACCACCGCCCTGGTGCAGCATGTGCCGGCTGGGCCAGCCGCCGGTGGCCGAGAAACGTCCGTCGCCAATGCGCACATAGTGGCTGCCGCCATGCTGGCCCATGCCCGCCGGTTGTGGCAGCTTGGGGTCGCGCGGGAAGGCGGTGCGAAACGGCAACTGGTGCACATCAACAAAGCCATCGAGCCCGCGCGAAGTGCCAATGCCGCTGGGGCCAAACCACATCATGTGCGGGTGCCAAAAATCACGTTGCGGCATCGCCAGCAGGCCGTCGCGCCCCAAATTAAGCGTGTCGTCATACGTGCCCAGCGAGACCCGCGCCAAGGCCGGCAGTTTTATGGGTCTGGCGACGAACCGCGATTACGCCACCGAGGTCACCTTGCAGCCCTTGCAGCG
>CAJAXU010000305.1 GCA_903948045.1 uncultured beta proteobacterium
CACTTTAGCAGCAAAGTCCGTGACATGCAACGCCTTACTTCATGGCCTTGATGCCCTCCCCCGCCTAGGCAGGCTGCCCCTGCTAGATGGTGCTCAGGATGGCGTCGTGTGCATGGTTAGTTACAACGGGCAAATCACGGGGCACGCAAGCGGCGCAGCAGGCCGGCGGTGGAACCGTCCAGGCCAACAGCATCGCCCGAGGCCAAACGCGCCTCGACATCGCGCGCCAGTACCTTGCCCAGTTCCACCCCCCACTGGTCAAAGCTGTTGATGCCCCACAGGCTGCCGCTGATAAACACCCGGTGCTCCTGCAGCGCAATCAGGGCGCCCAGGCTGGCCGGCGTCAGATCGTCAAGCAGCAAGAAGGTGCTGGGCCGATTGCCGGTGAAGTGTTTGTGGCCGCCCGCATCGGTCTTGCCCAGCATCAGCGCCTGCGCCTGTGCCAGCGCATTGGCCAAGAGCAGCGTTTGGTGACCGGGCAGGCTGTGCCGCGCCTGCTTGACCGCCACAAACTCGACCGGGACCACATCTGTGCCCTGGTGCAGCATCTGAAAATAAGCGTGCTGGCCGTTGGTGCCGGGCTCACCCCACAACACCGGCGCGGTGGCAAAGGGCACGGCCTGGCCGTCGGTATCGACGCGTTTGCCGTTGCTCTCCATCTCCAGCTGCTGCAAATAGGCCGGGAGTCGGCGCAGGGCGCTGTGGTAGGGCGCGATGCTGCGGCTGCTGAACCCATGAAAATTGCGGTACCAGACATCGAGCAGCGCCAGGCGCACCGGCAAGTTGTGCTCAAGTTGAGCCTCGCGAAAATGCTGGTCCATGGCGTGGGCCCCGGCCAGAAAATCCCGAAACCCTTGGGCGCCGATCGCAATCGCCAGTGGCAGCCCAATGGCCGACCAGAGCGAGTAACGCCCACCCACCCAGTCCCAAAAACCAAAGGTGGTGGCAATACCAAAAGCGCGCGCGGCCGCCACATTGGTGGTCAGCGCGGCAAAGTGACGCGCAATGTCGGTGCCACCCTGCGCCTCAAACCAGGCCTTGGCCGAGGCGGCGTTGGTCATGGTCTCAATGGTGGTGAAGGTCTTGCTGGCGATCAGGAACAGGGTGTGCTCAGGCCGCACCTGTTGCAACACGGCATCGAGTTCGTGGCCGTCCACATTCGACACAAAGTGCAGACGCCGGCCCGAGGCGGCAAAGGCACCGAGCGCCAGCACCGCCATCTGCGGCCCCAGGTCAGAGCCACCGATGCCGATATTGACCACATCGGTGATGGCCGTGTCGGCGCGCACCAGTTCGGCATACGCCAGCATCGCATCCAGCGTGGCATGCACTTGGGTCAGCTCATTTGCTATATTTTTGGGAGCAACATCACTAGGCGCAGCAAGGGCTGGGGCCGGATTTCTTAATAAAGTGTGCAATACCTGGCGCTGCTCGGTGCCGTTGATGACCGCACCCGCAAACATGGCGTCACGGTGCGCGGCCACGCCACACTGGCGCGCCAGGTCCAGCAGCAGCGCCTGGCTACGGTCATCCATCAGATTTTTGGACAGGTCGGCAAACACATGCGGCACGCTCAGGCTGAAGCGCTCAAAGCGGTTGGCATCGGCAGCG
>CAJAXU010000306.1 GCA_903948045.1 uncultured beta proteobacterium
GCCCGGGCCAGCGCGCCGCTGTGGTCACGCGCAAACAGGCCATCCCAGTCGCTGCCCCAGACCAGTTTGATCACATGCCAGCCGGCACCGGCGAAAAGTTGCTCCAGCTCGTCAATGATGCGGCCGTTGCCACGCACTGGGCCGTCCAGCCTTTGCAGGTTGCAGTTGACCACCCAGGTCAGGTTGTCCAGGCCTTCGCGTGCAGCCCGGGTGAGGGCGCTCATCGACTCGGGCTCGTCCATCTCGCCGTCGCCAAACACGCCCCAGACCCGGCGCCCGGCGCAGTTCAGCAGTTGCCGGTGGCTCAGGTAGCGCATGAAGCGGGCTTGAAAAATCGAGCTGATCGGGCCGATGCCCATGGAGCCGGTCGGGAACTGCCAGAAGTCGGGCATCAGCCAGGGGTGCGGGTAGCTCGATAGCCCCCGGGCGCCGCTGCCGGTGCGGGCGCGCGGTGCACGCAGTTCCTGGCGGTAGTGCATCAGGTCGACCTCGTCGAGCCGGCCTTCCAAAAAGGCGCGGGCATAGACGCCCGGCGCGCTGTGCGGCTGGAAGAACACCAGGTCGCCAAGGCCCTGCGCGTTGCGCCCCTGAAAGAAGTGGTTGAAACCGGTCTCAAACAGGTCGGCGGCGCTGGCGTAGCTGGCGACATGGCCACCCAGTTCGCCATAGGCCTGGTTGGCGCGCACCACCATCACCAGGGCGTTCCAGCGCATGATGGCCGCCAGCCGCTCTTCAATCGCCAGGTCACCGGGAAATGGCGGCTGCCGCTCCACGGTGATGCTGTTGACATAGGGTGTGCCCGGTGCTGGCTGCCAGTCCACGCTGTGGCTGCGTGCTAGACGGGTCAGCTCGTCGAGCAGAAAGCGGGCACGCTGCGGGCCCTGGCTCTGCAGCAGCGAGACAAAGCCGGCGCGCCATTCGGCGGTTTCTTCTGGGTCGGCGTCGGTGGCCGGGTCGGCAGCGCTGAGCAGAGTGGTTAAAAGCGGTGCGTTCATACGTCTTGATGCTAGGCTCCGCCAGACGAAATGTTGTTTCGGATTGATGGTTTAAATTATCATTAACAACGTTTTATGCTGAATAATAATAACTATGAAGCATATAAATCTGGATGTGATCGATTTGCGGATTTTGGCCGAGCTGCAGGCTGACGGCGCGTTGTCCAATGTGGCGCTTGCGCGGCGGGTGCACTTGTCGCCGTCACCCTGTCTGATGCGGGTCAAGGCGCTGGAGGCGGGCGGCGTCATTCAGCGCTATGTGGCGTTGGCCAGTGCCGCGGCGCTGGGGTTGGGGCTGAATGTGTTCATCAGCATCAGCCTCAAAGAGCAGAGTCGGCAGGCGCTGACCACCTTTGAGCAGCGCATTGCCGAGCACGACGAGGTGATGGAGTGCTACCTGATGACCGGAGACTCCGATTACCTCATCCGCGTGGTGGTGCGCGACATGGCCGACCTGGAAAAATTCATTCTGGAGCAGCTCACGCCCATTCCCGGCATCGAGAAAATCCGCTCCAGCTTCGCCTTGAAGCAGGTGCGCTACAAGACGGCGCTACCGCTGCCGGCGGGCTGACGGGCACCTCAGGCAAAGGGCAGGGCACAGACCTCGCCGGGCCGGATCACGCCATCCGCGCAGTCCACGCTCACCGCTTGACCTGGCGCCCAGTGGCTGCGCGTGATCATGGACAAGCCGACGTTGCGCTTCAGGCGTGGCGACCACATGGCCGAGGTGATCTGCCCGACCTGCTCGGCACCCACCTTGACCGGCCAGGGCTTGCCGCAGGCGGGTCCCGGGCCGCCGTCAAACATGACGCCGCGTATCTCGCGCTGGTGCCCCTGTTCGGCAATGCGCTGCAAGGCCTTCAGCCCCAGAAAATCAACCGTACCGTCCAGCGTGCAGAGTTTGCCCATGCCACATTCCAGCGGGTTGTTCTCCAGCGTGAACTCGTTGCCATAGGACAGCAGGCCACCCTCGATGCGCTCGATCAGGTTCGGGCAGCCAGGCGTGATGTTGAACGCCTGCCCTGCCTGCCAGATCAGGTCCCACAGGTCAGAGCCCAGCCGGCTGTCATTGAGGTAAATCTCGAAGCCGCCCTGCTTGGAGTAGCCACCGCGTTGCACCAGCTGACGGGTACCCTTGAAGTCGACGTAGTCGAAGTTGAAGAAGCGGATGCCACGCACCGCTTCGCCAAACACCCGGGCCATCAGGTTCTCGGCCTTAGGGCCTTGCACCGCGAGGATCGAGATATCTGGCTCGATCACCGATACGTCCAGCCTGGCACCCAGCGCCAGGCCCTTGGCCCACAACAGCACGTCAGAGTCGGCGATTGACAACCAGAACCGGTCTTCGGCCAGCTTGAGCAGCACCGGGTCATTGACCATACCGCCGTGGTCGTCCACCAGCGGCACGTACATGCACTGCCCAACCCGGGCCCGGCTGATGTTGCGTGGCGTCATCCACTGCACCAGTCGCGCCGCATCTGGGCCGGTGATCTGCACCTGGCGCTGGCAGGACACGTCCCACAACTGCACATGCTCGCGCAGGTGCCAGTAATCCTGTTCGACCGTCGGCTGGAAAGCCTTGGGCAGCAGCATGTGATTGACGACGGAAAAACCGCGTACGCCATGTTGCTCGACGCGGTCGGTGTAGGGCGTGCGCCGGATGCGACGCGACATGTTGAGACCGGATGAGGACATGTTTAACTCCAGTAGGTAGGGTTGTGTTGCGTTTAGTCGAGCTTCAAGCCGACCGAACGAATGACTTCGGCCCAGCGCGAGCCTTCTGTTCGGACATAGGTGGCGGATTGTTCGGGCGAAACCGGTTCTGCCAAGCCACCACTGCCAATGGTCCAGGCTTGGTAATCCGTCATCAGGATGATCTTGCGGACCTCCTCTGCCAGGCGGTCCCGCACTGCAACTGGCAGGCCTGCTGGCGCCACCAGGGCCAACCAGCCCTCGGTGACCAGGCCCGGGAAGCCGGCCTCTACGATGCTGGGCACATTGGGCAATGAAGGGTGGCGTTGCGCACTGGTGATTGCCAACGGCCGCAGTTGGCCTGAGCGCACGAAAGCCATGCTGGCGGTGACGTTTTCGATGAGCACAGCCGCATGTTTGCCTAACACCAGCGTGGCGGCGGCACCGGTGCCACGGTTGGGCACGTGCGACATCTTTGCCTTGGTGGTCCGGGCAAACTGTTCGCCCACCAAATGCATGATCGAGCCTGTCCCGGCAGAGGCGAAGTCCAGGCCGGTTGCTTGGGCTTGGGATTGTTGAACCAGGTCTTTCAGGCTGGTGATGGGTGACGCCGGATCGACCATGAACAGCATGGGCCCGCGGTACACAATGGCCAAGGTGGTGAAGCCGTTTTGTGCGTCGTAGGGTAACTTGCTGTACAGCGTCGGGTTGAGTGCCAATTGCCCAATCCCGCCTATGCCTATGGTGTAGCCATCTGCCGGCGCCGATGCAAGCGCCGCCATGCCAATGGCGCCACTGGCCCCGGGCCGGTTGTCGACCACCACCGCCTGCCCAAGCGCGCGGCTAAGGCGCTCGCTGATCATTCGCCCGACCAAGTCCGCCGAATTGCCTGGCGGTTGCGCCACGATCAACTTGACGGACCGGCTTGGGTAGTTGTCCTGCGCGCTAGCACCGCTCGCCATGGCAAAAACCATGGCCAAGCTGGTCAGGACACGGGCTGTAATCGGAGATGGACGTGACATGTCGGATTTCCTTTTGGAACGAGTGGGCTTTGGAATGGGTCAGCTGGACAGCCAAACGCTGTAGCCGTTGGGCGCCATCACCAGTGGCATGTGGTACGCCGCCTCGGCGTCGGGCATGCAGAAGCGGATCACCACTTCCTTCTGGATGCGCAGCCCGGTCAGCGGCAGGGCGCGTTTGGCGAAGTAGGCGCCGGTCTGAAACACCAGTTCGTAGTCCGCGGACGGGTCGATTTGCGTCGCAGCGATCCGCTGCGACAGCCTTCCGCCGGCGTCCGTGCTGGCCGAAAAGATCACAAGGCGTGTCCCGTCGGGGACCAACCGCAGCAATGCCACGCCGACATGCGCGGCATGGGTGCCGTCAACCGAATTTAGGGTATGCGTGCTGAGCGTTGCCATGGCGTTCCCTTCGGTTTATTCGATCGAGGCTTTGTCGCGTTTGCTGGTGGTGGCCAGCACGATCGGGCTGATCACGCCCTTGGCCTTGACGTTGACGCAGGCGGTCTTGCCGCTGGCGATGGCGCGCCGAATCGCTGGCCCCAGTTGTTCGCGATGCTCCACCAGCTCGCCATGGCCGCCCATGCCCTCAAACAGGGTGTGGAACGGGATGTCGCGGAAGTCAGTGGCAAAGTGCTTGCCATTGGCGAACAGGCGTTCCTGTTGCTGCGAAATGCAGTCCAGCCCGCCGTTGTTGTCGATCACCACCACGATGGGCAAGGCCTCCTGAAAGGCCGCCTCCACTGACAGGCCGCCCGACAAAAAGGCACCGTCGCCGCTGATCAGCACCACGGTGGCATCGGGGTGCGTGTTCTTGGCAGCCACCGCCAGTGACACGCCCACCCCCAGCAGGCTGAAGCTGCCCGGATGCAGGATGCCGGCCAGTTGCTGCCCGTGCCAGCCCGCCAAGTTGACGGCGATCTCAGACCAGAAGTGGGTGTTGCCGCCGTCGAACACCAGCCAGTCTTGGGGGCCCATCTCGGCCTGCACGTCCAGCGACAGCTGCAAGGGGTGGATTTTTCCGCGGTTCAGGGCGGTGGCGTCCGTGTCCTGCTTGAGGTCGGCCAAGGTCTTGGCCACCCAGTCGCCGCGCCACTGGCGGTTGGTGTCAAACCAGCTCCGGTCCAGGTGCCACGCGCCGTTGGCCTTGAGCGCCAGCAGCGCATCCAGAAAGGCGCCCGGGTCGCTCAGCAGCACATGGTCTGCCGAGCGGTTCATCTGGATTTCTTCGTCTGAGCCGTTCACGCACACCAGTTGCAGCGAGTCCGGGAACAGTGGCGCGTTGCCGAAGTTCATCTGGTTGTCCAGGCGTCCGCCGATCATGATGACCAGGTCACAGGCCTCCAGGGCTTGCCGTGAGGGCTGGTACTGGTGAATGTCGGCCAGGCCCATGTAGGCCTCGCAGTGTTCGCCCAGCAGCTTCTGGTGGTACGGAATGTTGAAGATAGGGATATTCAGGGCGGTGCCGGTGGCTTCGAGCTTTGGCGCGCTGCCCGACCACCAGACACCGTGCCCACCAATCAGGATAGGGCGTTTGGCCGCAGCGATCAGGGCCAGCAGAGGCGCCAGTGCCGACGGGTCGGGCCAGGCGCGGGGAGGCGGCGTCGCGCTGCGCAGGTAAGGGCGCTCCTCGCGCCCGGCGTCGGCGGGAAAGGACGAGAACATGATGTCCACTGGCAAGCTCAGGTGCACCGGGCCGGGGTAGCCGCTGGTGGCGATTTTCCAGGCCCGGTCCACGCATTCGCTGATGCGGGTGCCGTCGGTAATGCTGATGCTGTGCTTGGTCAAGGGCGCGGCAATGGCCACATCGTCGATCTCTTTGAAGCCGCCCGCACCGCGCCGCTTGAGCGTGCTGGACCCGGTGACGAAGATCACCGGCGAACGCTCGCCCCAGGCTTCCATCATCGCGGGTACCGCATTGGCAAAGCCCTCCGGCCCGACCAGGCAGACCGCCGGTTGCCGGGTGATGCGGGTATGGGCGTCGGCCAGGTGACCGGCCACCTGCTCATGCGGGCAGTTGATGACCCGCGTGCCGCAGTCCATGAAGCCTTCCAGCGCCGGGTTGCAAAAACCGCCGGCCAGCGTGAAGACATGTTCAACGCCTTTTTCCACCAGGGCCCTGGCCAGCAAGGCGCCGCCGCGCAGTTTGGGGTGTGTTGTCTCGTTCATGGCATCTCCGTCTGTTGTTTCAAAAATCGTTTGGTAGCAGATGGCTGGCGCGGATGTCACCCACGTCGGCCAGGCCCAGCTGCGCCATGGCCACACCCAGCTCGTTCACCAGGGCATCGAGCAGGCTGGTTAGGCCGCGCGCGCCGTCCGCGCCCAGGGCGTACAGCAGGGGGCGGCCCAGCATCACCAGATCTGCGCCGCAGGCTAAGGCCTTCAGGATGTCTTCGCCCGATCGCACGCCGCTGTCAAAGACCAGCGGGTAGTCGGGCCCCACGGCAGCGCGGACCTGGGCCAGCGCGGTGATGGCAGCCGGTGCGCTGTCGAGCTGGCGCCCGCCGTGGTTGGAGACGTAAATCGCATCGGCGCCGGCGGCTTGAATGCGTTGCGCGTCATCGGGTGACAGCACCCCCTTGACGATGAGTTGGCCATCCCAGCGGCGCCGCAGCTCGTCCAAAAAAGCCCAATTGGCGCCGGCGCGGCTGGCGTGGCGGTCAAAGCCCTTCGCGCCGGGGCCATCGTCGAAATTGGCCGGGCCTGGCATGCCATGCATCAGACTGGCGAGCGACCAATGCGGATGCAGCGCGAAATCCATGAACTGGCGCGGTCCGATACGAAACGGCATGGTGAAGCCATTGCGCTGATCGCGTGGTCGTGGTGCCACCCGCGGCACATCGACCGTCAGGATCAGCACCCGGTAGCCCGCTGCTTTCGCGCGGTCGACCAGGCCCCAGGCGGCGTCCAGCGTGCCGGTGACATAGAGTTGAAACCAGGCCAAGGCGCCCGCCTGCTTGGCCATGGCCTCGAGCGTGCTCGACGCGGCGGTGGAGACACCATGGGGCATGCCGCGTCGCACGGCTTCTGCGGCCAGCATTTGGTCGGCGCCGGGCCAGGCCAGGTTGCACATGCCCATGGGTGCGATGCCAAAGGGGAGACCCAGTGCCTGACCCAGAAAGCGCTTGGCCAGCCGGTGCTGGTCGGCCGGTGCCAATACGCGGGGCAACAGCCGCAGCCGGTCCAGCGCGGCGAGGTTGCCGGTGGCAGCGGATTCCTTGCCAGCCGCGCCGTCGATGTAGTCGAACACGATGCGGGGCAATCGCCGGCGCGCCATGTCACGTGCTTGATCGCTGCTGTACAGGCGTTGGCGGCTCATGGCTGGCAATACCCGGCGATTAACCTGAAGTGATCTGTACGCATATTCAAGTCTTTCATTTTTCATTGTTTCAAAGTGGTCGACAAACGATTAATTTGGCGTCATACATATAAATTTTTTTATCATTAAACTGCACGGATTATGAAAATTTCCCAGCAACGTCTGCCGCTCACCGCCCTGCGCTCCTTTGAGGCGGCGGCGCGGCTGCTCAGTTTCAAGGCGGCTGCTGAAGAGCTGCGGGTGACCCCCACCAGCGTCAGCAACCAGATCCGCCAGTTGGAGCTGGACTGGGGCTGCCTGCTGTTTGTGCGCAAGACGCGCAAAGTGTTTTTGACCGATGCCGGCCGTTCGCTGTCGCGTGTGATGAGCCGGGCCTTTGACGACATCCGCGCCGAGGTGGAAACCCACATCTCCTCCAACCGCAAGACGGTCACGCTGGCGGTGGGCCCGATCTTTGGCGCCCGCTGGCTGATCCCGCGGTTGAGCAAGTTTTACCGGCTGAATCCCAATATTGAGCTGATGCTGCACCACAGCCCACGCATCACCAATGCCGAGCAGTTGGTGGCCACCGTCGCGGTGGACTGGGGCATTGGCGACTGGCAGGGGCTGGATGCGAACCGCCTGCTCGATGTCATCTACCGTCCGGTACTCAGCCCGGCATTGCTGGCCGAGCGTGGTGGGCTGACCAGCCCGGCCGATCTGGCCCGTTACCCAATCATCCACCAATGGGATCGGGAAGAGTGGAACGCCTGGCTCAAACTGGTGGGCCGGGCCGACCTCAGCTTTGCGCGCGAAACCATCACACGCGACTCGAACCTGGCGCTGCAGGCCGCCATGGACGGGCAGGGTGTGGTGATGGGCACCTTTCCGTTCGTGCAGAGTGAAGTGGCGTCGGGCCGCTTGGTCTGCCCGTTTGACACCGAACTGCACCCGGTGCGCGGCTATTACCTGCTCAGCCGGCCCGGCGCCCGCTCAGTGCCGGCGGTGAACGCGGTGTGCGCCTGGATCGAGGCTGAGGCCGCTTTGCCACTCTGAGCCGAACGGGTCACGCGGTACGCGCCCGCCCCGGCCCGCGCCGTAAAGGTCGTCATCTGCCCGCCCCCATCAATGAGTACCGCCACGCCATCGTCAATCGCCACCCCACCGGGCAGGGCGCCGGCTGCGATGGCCTCGGCAAAGGCGGGTTGGCGCTGCGGTTCGCTGTCGTAGTGTGGGCAGCAGCTTCCGGCCACCAGCCCGATGCCGGCCACGGGCTGCAGGCCCTGGCCGCCTGAATCAGACAAAGCCTGCTCGAACCAGACGTTGGCCCCTGCGCTGACGCCGGCCATCAGCACGCCACGCTGCGCTGCGTCGATGAGCACCTGAGCGATCCCGGTGTCGCGCCAATGCTTGATCAGGCGCAGTGTGTGGCCACCACCGACATAAATGACGTCCAGCCCCTCGGCCCACTGCGCGGTGGCGGCGGCAGTGCTGGCTGCCGCCAGGTGGGTGAGGTGGTCTGACAGCGCGGCAAAGCGGTCATAAAACCGGCGGATTTTGAGTGGGTCGTCGTCACTGGCGGTGCCGATGAAGCCGATGCGCGGCTGCGCGCAGCCCGATGCGGCAAGGATGAAGTCTTCCAGCGCCGGGTCGGCCTGGTGGGTAAAGCCACCACCACCGATGGCGATCAGTCTGTGATATCGATGCATGGGGTATATCGTAAGCGCGGTCGTAAGCGCGACGCTGGCATGGGGGAAGCAGGGGGTGTACATGCAAGAATGGACCGTTTCCAAAACTTGAAGGTCAAACCATGCGTCAAACCCAGACCAACATTGTGTATGGCATGCATTCCGGCCTGGCGTTGCTGCTCGATGTCCATCAGCCCGAGCAAAGCAATGGCCACGGCGTCATCTACATCAACGGCAGCGGCTGGCACGCCCCGCTGGGCCATGACGCCACGCCGCTCAAAGAGACGCCGCTGGGGCTGCCCTACATCGAGGCCATGTGCGCCGCGGGCTACACCGTGTTTGCCATCAACCACCGGGCTGCGCCGCGCCACCGCTACCCGGCCGCCATCGAGGATGCCCGCCGCGCCGTGCGGTTCATGCGCCAGCATGCTGAGCGTTTTGGCATTCGTGCCGATCGCATTGGCGCCTGTGGTGGCTCTTCGGGCGGGCATTTGGTCAGCCTGTTGGGCATGCAGCCCAGTGCCGGCGCTGCGGACGATGCTGACCCTGTCAACCGACAAGACGCCAGCGTGCAGTGCGTGGTGGCGCGTGCGCCGCTGGTGGACCTGACGCGTTTCGTCAGTGGTGATGGCAGCGGCATCGTCGCCAGCTTCATCGGTATGCCCTACCGTGGCGAGGCGGGTGGCGGCTATGCCACGGAGCAGCGCACCTACCGCGAGGCCTCGCCGCTGAGCCACGTTTCTGCGGCGGCGCCGCCTTGTTTGCTGATGCACGGCGACGCCGATGTGCTGGTGCCCTACGAGCAGTCGGTGCTGATGCAGGCTGCTCTCAAGGCCGTGGGCGTGCCGGTCGAGTTGCTTCGTATTCCGGGCGCCGGCCACGGCCCTGATTTCCCTGGTGCTGCCCATCCGCCAGATTACCTGGCTGCGATGGTGGCTTGGCTGGACCAGCATTTACCGCAGTAGGTGGCGTTATAGATGTAATAATTTTTATCTACAGCGGGTTTAAAAGTCATTTGTAATGGTCTATTCGCAAAGGCATACTCGCAATGCCGACAGAGATTGGCCTCCGACCGGCGTGGCCAGTGGTGTGATTCAGGACATTGTTCCTCAATGATTTCTTCAGGAGACTTGATATGAAAAAACTTACTTTGGTCATGGCGATGGCGGCTCTGACCAGCGCCTCGTTGGTATGGGCAGCGCCTTCGGGCACCCTGCGGCAGGCGCATGAGGTGCAGTTTGGCAACGCCTCTGACCTCGACCCGATCTCTAAGGGACGGGTCTTCACCGTGACCGAGAAAATCATGAACCGGCTGGTGCGTCCCGGGCTCGACGGCAAGCCTGCGGCTGACTTGGCCTTGAGCTGGTCGGCCAATGCGACGGCCACCGAATGGACCTTCAAGCTGCGCGACGGCGTGACTTTTCATAACGGCAAACCTTTCAGCGCTGCCGATGTGGTGTATTCCCTCAAGCGGGTCCAAGACCCGAAGATGGATTCCCCGGCCCGCGCGGCGATCAGGATGATCGACAAGATCGAGGCGGTGGACGCCAAGACCGTCAAGATGACACTCACAGCCCCCTATGCCGATCTGCCGCTGGTGCTGACCGACTACCGGCTGATGATGATCCCTGACGGCTTGGGCGACACCATCAAGACCACCGGCATTGGCACTGGCCCGTTCAAACTCGAGAAATTTGATGCTCAGGGCACGACCACGCTGGTGGCCAACATGAACTACTTTGATGGCCCGCCGGGCGTGGCCAAGGTGGAGATCATCGGCATCCCGGATGCGCAAGCCCGCTTCCAGGCCTTGATGGGCAAGCAGGTGGACATGCTGCCGACCAGCATCTCGCCTCAGCAAAAAACACTGCTTGAGCGCGGTGGCGGTTTCAACTTTCAGTTTGTGTCGACCGGCAACTGGCGTGGCATTGTGTTCCGCACTGACATGAAGCCCTGGGACGACGTGCGGGTGCGAAAGGCCGTGCGCCTGGCGGTGGACCGCAAAGCCATGCTCGATCTGGCTGCTGGTGGCCTGGGCAGCCTGTCCTGCGATACGCCGGTCGGCCCGGCTGACCAGTACCGCTGGCTCAGCACCTGCAACCAGGACATCCCCAAAGCCAAGGCCTTGCTGGCCGAAGCCGGTTACCCGAACGGCCTTGATTTTGAAATCCCGGTCAGCACCGTGGAAGGCGTGTGGCCCGCCATGGCTGAGGTATTCCAGCAGCAGGTGGCGGCCGCCGGGTTCCGCGCGAAGATCGTGCAGGTGCCTTCGGACGGCTACTTCAACGACATCTGGATGAAGCGGCCGGTCTCGATGACGCGGTGGAATCAGCGCCCGGCGGATTCCGCCTTGAGTGAAATCTACCGCACTGGCGCTACCTGGAACGAGAGCTTCTTCAAGGACGCCAAGTTCGATGCCATGGTGGACGATGCCCGCAAGGATCTCAATTTCGACAGGCGCAAAGCCAAGTACCAGCAGGCCCAGGAGTACCTTTGGGAAAACAGCGGTACGCTGGTCGGATTCCACGCGACCCTGACGGTGGCCACCACCGCGCGGGTCAAAAATCTGGATGCGGTGGAGAACTTCACCATCCGCTGGAACCGCATAACGGTTGACTGAGCGCCCGCTCTCTGGCGCCGGCCCTGCCGCCGGCGCCAACTCTGCTGCTGCTAGGCTGGTGCGTGGCAGCCCTCTCTGAATCCCCTAGGCTTTCACTATGCTGAGAATGATTCTGCGTCGCCTCATGCTGGGCCTGATCACGGTCGGCCTTGTTTCCCTGATCATTTTTGCGGCGGTAGAAGTACTACCCGGTGATGCCTGCACGGCAGTGCTGAAGCAGGACGCGCAGGGGCAGCGCCTGATCAACTGCCGCCAAGAACTTGGCCTGGACCGACCCGCGCCGCTGCGCTACTTTGATTGGGCCAGCGCCGCCCTGCGGGGTGACCTGGGTTTTTCCGCGCACAGTACCAAGCGCATCAGCGTCTTGGTCACAGACCGACTCAAGAACTCCCTGCTGCTGGGCATCACGGCGCTGGCGGTTGGCTTGCCGTTGGCCTTTGCGGCGGGCATCCTGGCCGCTTTGCGCCGGGACAAGTGGCTCGATCTGGGGCTGTCGGCCTTGGCCATCGGCGCCATGACCATTCCCGAGTTTGTGTCAGCGACGCTGCTGATCCTGGTGTTCAGCGGCTGGCTGGGCTGGCTGCCCGGCATCGTGCTGACGCCGCCCGACGCGCCGCTGGCCAAGTTTTTCCCAGAGATCATCCTGCCGGTGGTTGCGCTGGCGATGGTGATGACGGCGCACATCCTGCGCACAGTGCGCTCCAGCATGATCGAGGTGCTGGACAGCGACTATGTGCGCATGGCCACCCTCAAGGGCGTGCCATACCGCACCATGGTGTGGCGCCACGTGCTGCCCAATGCGCTCTTGCCCGCCATCAATGTGGTAGCCCTGACGGTGGCCTGGCTGCTTGGCGGGGTGGTGGTGATCGAGATGGTGTTCAATTACCCTGGTCTGGGGCGGCTCATGATAGGCGCCATTTCAGACCGTGACCTGGCGCTGGTGCAGGCCATTGCGCTGATCGTGGCCACGGTCTATGTGGTGGTCAATCTATCGGCAGACCTGTTGACCCTGGTGGCTAACCCACGCCTGCGCACCGCCGCCGGGAGGCGCGCGTGAGCGCCACCATCGCCTTGGCGGCGGCCAAGCCCGCCGGGCGCGGCCGCCGCGTGCTGCAGACCCTGCGTGAGATGGCGTCGCGCCCCTCGGGCGCCATTGGCCTGGCACTGGTGTTGTTGCATTTGTTCATCGCCGCGGCCAGCCCCTGGTTGGTGCCCTTTGATTTCAAGGCCATCAGCGCCTCCTTGATCCTGAGTCCGCCCGATGCCGTCCATTGGTGGGGTACCGACCACCTAGGCCGTGACGTGCTGACCCGTACTCTGCTCGGCGGCCGCGAGGCGATATTGGTGACCCTGGTGGCTACGCCCTTGGCCGTGCTGTGGGGCGGTTTTGTCGGCATCTACCTCGGCCTGGTCGGTGGCAAGCTCGATGACGTGCTGATGCGGGTGGTGGACGCCTTTTTGGCCCTGCCCTGGATCCTCAAGATGCTTTTGCTGATTGCCACCTTTGGCAGTGGTCTCGAGGTGCTGATCCCGACGCTGGCCGTGTTTTACGGCATCCCGGTCATCCGGATCGCCCGCGCCGCCGCGCACAACGTGGTGGCTCGCGACTTTGTGCTGGCCGCCCGGGCTCGGGGTCACGGCCGGTTTGCCATCATCCGCCATGAACTGCTGCCCAATGTGCTGGACGCGCTGATGGTGGAGGGCGCCATGCGCTGGTCCTGGATGCTGCTGGCCTTCAGTTCGCTGTCTTTTCTGGGCTTTGGCGTGTCGCCGCCCACGCCGGACTGGGGCTTGATGGTGGCTGACTCGCGCACTTTTCTGGCGATTGCACCTTGGTCTGGCCTGTACCCGATTGTGGCGCTGAGCTCGCTGATCATCGGCATCAACCTCACCGCCGACGCCCTGGCCAAGACGCTGGGCGTGGATCGTGCCCAGAAAGCGCCAATCTGACATGGACACGCAGCCTTTGATTGATATTCGCGACCTCAGCGTCGGCTTTGCCAGCCGGGCGGGGACCATGTTGCCTGTCTTGCGCAACATCGACTTACAGATCCGGCGCGGCGAGACCGTGGGGCTGGTGGGAGAGAGTGGCTCCGGCAAGAGCACGCTGGCCCTGGCGGCCATGGGCTACCTTAAGTCGGGCCTGCGGGTGATGGGTGGCAGTGTGCATTTTGGTGAGCGCGAGATGTTCAGCCTGTCGCGGCCGGCGCTGGAGTCGATCCGCGGCGGCAAGGTGGCGTTGGTGCCGCAAAACGCCGGCCAGTCGCTGACGCCCACACTGCGCGTCGGGCGGCAACTGCTGGAGGCGGTGGCCTTGCACAGCGCGCTGCCGCCGGCCGAGCACGCGCAGCGCGTGATCGCCTTGCTGCGCCA
>CAJAXU010000307.1 GCA_903948045.1 uncultured beta proteobacterium
CGCAGAAGAGTCCATCTTCTCGGGCGAGGCACGTTTTGTCGCCTTGCCCGGTGAAGCGGGCGAACTGGGCATCTACCCGCGCCACACGCCGCTGATCTCGCGCATCAAGGCGGGCTCGGTGCGCATTGAAATGGCAGACGGCAGCGAGGAGTTTGTGTTCGTAGCCGGTGGCATTCTGGAAGTCCAGCCGGACTGTGTAACCGTGCTGTCCGACACCGCCATCCGCGGCAAGGACCTGGACGACGAAAAGGCCAATGCCGCCAAGCTGGCCGCGCAAGAAGCGGTCAAGAATGCGAAGACCGACCTCGATCTGGCCCGCGCCACCTCCGAGCTGGCGGTCATGGCCGCGCAAATCGCTGCGCTGCGCAAGTACCGCCAGAAGAAGTAATTCGGTCTCAGCCCACGTGGGGCTGATCCGGTAGTTCGTTCGGGTTGGCCTCGCCCGGCGCCAGCGCAAAGTGCTGGACCAGCAGCGCACGGATCTCATCCACCGCCAGCGCCAGCCCGGCTTCAAAGGCCCCCTGCTTGAAGGCGGCGCCCATGCGCCTTACCATCGCCTGCCAGACCTCGGGTGCAACCTGGGCGCTCAAGCCCCGGTCGGCCACCACCTCAATGCGGCGCTCGGCAAGCAGCAGGTAGATCAGTACCCCATTGTTGTGCGCCGTGTCCCAGACCCGCAGCTTGCCAAACTGGGTAATGGCCCGCTCCCGAATGATCTGGCCCAGCGGTGCACTGCGCCACAGGTAGCTCAGCGGCAGACCGACCTCGACAAACAGCCGGATCTCGCCCGAGTGGCCTTGCTCGCTGTGGCGCACCCGCTCGGCCAGCCGCGCCAGCATAGCCGGCGACAGGCTGTCGCGCGAGAGTCTGGCTTCGCGCCAGCGGTGTTGGAGCAGTCGTGTCATCCGAGTCGTCATCACCAGTCTCCGGAGGCGCCACCGCCCCCAAAATCGCCGCCACCGCCCGAGTGCATGCCGCCGCCAAAACCACCACCGCCAAAACCACCACCGCCGCCACCCCCACCCCCGCGACCGCCACCGGCCCAGCCGCCGTGCCCGCCGCCGTGCCACCCACTGGCGCTGCCACTGCGGCTGGCCCCAAAGAGCAGGGTCAGCACCGCACCGACCAGTGCCGCCGGCACCGCCACCAGCAGGCTGGCAGTGACCACAAAGGCAATGACGCCGATCAAGGCGCCGGTCGCCACCGAACCGGCCAGGCTGCCCAGCATGCGGCGCGCCACCGCACCCACCACCGGCATCACAAAAAACAAAAATACCAGCAGGTCTATCCACTGAAAACCGTCGCCGCCACCGGCGTGGGCCGGCGCCGCTGCCGGCAGCGGCAGCTCTTCGCCAGTGACCCGGGCCATCAACTGGTCCACCCCGGCATTGAGCCCGGCCAGGTAATCACCCTGCTTGAAGGCCGGGGTGATGGCGGCGTCGATGATGCGTTTGGCGGCCAGATCGGGGATGGCGCCTTCCAGGGTCTTGGCCACCTCGATCCGAACCTTACGGTCGTTCAGCGCCACGATCAGCAGCAGGCCGTCGCCGACCTCGCGCCGGCCGATCTTCCAGCTGTTAGCCACCCGGTTGGCGTAGCTGGCGATGTCCTCCGGCTGGGTGGTGGGCACCAGCAGCACCACGATCTGTGTGCCGCGCCGCTGCTCGAATGCGGCCAGCCGGCTGTCGAGCTGTTGCATGCCGGCTGCCGGCAAAGTGGCGGTGGTGTCCACCACATGGCCGCTGAGCGTCGGTACCGCCAGCTGGGCCCAGCTCGTCAGCAGGGTGAACAGGGTGAGTAGGCCCAGCAGCAACAGCGTGGCCGTGCCGGCCGGACGCCACGGGCTTGGTGTCCGGTACCCAATGGCTGCCATTTGCCGCAACCCAGCTATTTCTTGGTGAAATCAACCACCGGCGGCGCGCTGAAGGTGGCCTCGTTGGTCACGGCAAAGGCTGGTTTGGGCTGGTAGCTGAACACCATCGCCGTCAGGTTGCTCGGAAAGCTGCGCGCCAGCACGTTGTAGGCCTGCACCGCCTGAATGTAGCGGTTGCGCGCCACCGTAACCCGGTTCTCGGTGCCTTCCAGTTGCACCCGCAAGTCGCGGAAGCCCTCGTTCGCCTTCAGGTTGGGGTACTGTTCGGACACCACCATCAGCCGGCTCAAGGCCGAGCCCAACTCACCCTGCGCTGCCTGAAATTTCTGGAAAGCGGCCGGGTCGTTTAGCGTCTCTGGCGTGACCTGAATCGAGGTGGCTTTGGCCCTGGCCTCGATCACCCGGGTCAGGGTCTCCTGCTCAAACGCCGCCTCGCCCTTGACGGTGGCCACGATGTTGGGCACCAGGTCAGCGCGACGCTGGTACTGGTTCAGCACCTCGCTCCAAGCCGATTTGGTTTGCTCGTCCAGCCGCTGAAAATCGTTGTAGCCACAGCCGGACAGGCCCAGCACCGCCGCAAGCAGCAAAAACCAACGTGTCATGACGTACTCCAGAGCATTAACGGTGAAGTTAGCATACACCGGCGTGCATAAACTTGCGCCAACTTAAGGTGATGCCCGATTGGATCGGCCGTGGCCGACAAAGCCGGGCGAAAATACCAGCTCGCACCCTGGGCCAGTTGGACCAGTAAATCGGCCTCTGGCCCTTATCCACATTGGCTCCCTAGCTATGAACTATATAGCGCCGCATTGGTTGCCAGGCGGCAACCTGCAAACCATCTGGCCGGCGCTCTGTGCGCGGCGCGTGGCCGGTGTAGCGGTGCGCTACCGACGCGAGCGGTGGACGGCCCCGGACGGTGATTTTGTCGATGTGGACTGGCTCGATGCGCCGGCTGCTAAGACCTTGCTGGTGCTGTTCCATGGCCTTGAGGGCTCGTCGCGCAGCCACTATGCCGAGGCCTTTGCCGACTTTGCCCGCAGCCGCGACTATGCCTATGCCGTGCCGCATTTTCGCGGCTGCAGCGGCGAGCTGAATCTGGGGCCGCGTGCCTACCACTCGGGCGACTTTGAAGAAATTGGCTGGATTCTGGCGCGCCTGCGGGCGCAGCATGTCGGCCCGATCGTCGCCGTCGGCATCTCGCTGGGCGGCAACGCCCTGCTGCGTTGGGCCGAAGAAATGGGCGAGCAGGCCGCGCGCGTGGTACAGGCCCTGGCCAGCGTCTCGGCACCGATCGACCTGGCGGCCAGCGGCTGGGCGATCGGCCGTGGCTTCAACCGGCTGGTCTACACCCGCATGTTTCTCAACACCATGAAGCCCAAGGCCCTGCGTAAACTGGCCCAGCACCCAGGTTTGTTTGACGCCGACGCGCTGCGGGATGCGCGCGACCTGTACGAGTTTGACAACCTGTTCACCGCACCTTTGCACGGGTTTCGCAACACCGAGGAGTACTGGGCGCGCGCCTCGGCCAAGCCGCATTTGCATCGGATCCGGGTGCCGACGCTGGTGCTCAATGCCCGCAATGACCCTTTTGTGCCGGGCTGGAGTCTGCCCGAGCAGCAGCCGGCCGGGCCCTGGGTTAAGCTGTGGCAACCAGCCCAGGGCGGCCATGTCGGTTTTGCGCAGGGGCGCTGGCCCGGTCATGTGCACCAGCTGCCCGAGGCCGTTGGCTGCTGGCTGGAAGCCCACCACTGATTGCCCCTACTCGACACCATGGATGACATTGTCAAACAAGCGCTGGCCAAGTGGCCGAATGTGCCCGACTGCTATGGCTGGCTCGGGCTGGATGCCCGCGGCCACTGGTACATGCGCGACGACCGGGCCCAGGCGCTCGGGCCCTTTGCCGGCGGCAGCCTGCAGAGCAAAGGCTCGCACCTGCGGCACGAAAAGCTGATTGAATTCATCGGGCGCAACTACCAGGCCGATGCGCTGGGGCAGTGGTATTTTCAGAATGGCCCGCAACGCGTGTATGTCGAGCTGGAGGCCACACCGCTGATCTGGCGCGTCGAGGCCGACGCCTCGGTGCACGACCACACCGGTCGCCCGGCGCGCGTGCAGCGCTGCTACCTTGATGAGCTGGGCCGGCTCTACCTGGAAACCGACACCGGCTTCGGCCTGGTGCACACCATGGACATGGGGCCCGCAGCCGATGCGGTCGAGGCCGGCCTGTGGGTGCCGCACGAGGTGCTGGCGGCCGAACTGCCGGGCCGCTACGGCTACCGAACAAGTCCACAATCGCTACAAAAAGCGTAGCTATACCCTTATATTCGACACGGCCTACAGGCCAAAAAGACCATAAAAAAAAGCCGGTCTGGGACCGGCTCTGAGCAGGGGCGCTGCAATCACGCCTTACTTGGCGGGCTCTGCGGTGGCAGGCGCCTTGGGCTCGTCAAGCTTGCCGCCACTGGCATTGGCCATGTACACCACGGCCCGACCAATCTCTAGCGACTCCAGGTCGCCACCGCCCTGGGCACCCATGGCGCCCTTGCCTTTAAGCGCTGAGTTCAACAGGGCGTCGTAGCCGGTCTTGAGACGCGGTGCCCAGGCGGCGGTATCACCGACTTTGGGCGCACCAGCAGCACCTGACGTGTGGCAGGCCGTGCACTGGGCCTTGAACACCTCTTCGCCAGCCTTGAGCTGGCGGTTGGCGTCTCGGATTTCAACCGCGCCGATTTTCTGGATGCGGGCGGCCACAGACTTCTCCATATTGACGGCACCCGCAGCAGGTTTTTTGTCAGAGGTGACAAAGTAGACCAGGCCGATGATGGCAAATACTGGCACCACAAACGAGAAAAAAACCGCCAGCAACAGTTGCTTGGGGTTCTTGACCGGACCGGTGTGGTCTTCTTCGTGCGCATTGGCTTGGCTGGTGTCGCTCATGGTGTCCTCAAAAAAATCCGCTACCCGGAATCAGCCGGCGATTATAGCCGCCGCCCCCCTGAAACCACCTACAATCCAAGGCAGGAGTTGCGGCTGTAGCTCAGTGGATAGAGTATTGGCCTCCGAAGCCAAGGGTCGTGGGTTCGATCCCCGCCAGCCGCACCAATCAAGGCTTTGCCAGTGAGTGACCATTCACATTGCTGTTTGGTTGCCAATCGAAAATGCGTCAACAAGACGCCGCCTCGGCACAGCAGTCAGGCGGGGCAATGGTCACCGTATTCGCCGGTCAGCTGTCTGTGCCCTGGGTGTGCCCAACTTGTGCCCAGCACCGCTGAGGAATGCCCGCGTATTTGGTCGTCATGACCATTGCCCACGTGCCTTAAGTGCCAACCCAAAAAAGCGTTGTTTCCATGGTCCCTCTCTGAGAGCGTGACGCTGAATGCCCGAGTGCCAGTGATCAAGGGTACGCCTTCCGCACGCGATACCAAGGCGGTGGTTCAATAATCCGCTGCCCACTTGGAATTTTTATTCATGTCCGATTACAACCAGATCGATATCCCGGCCTCATTTATCGCCCTATTTGTGGCGCCTTACCGGCAAAAACCAAGCGAGTCACGACATGTCGTGGCCGATCGGTACGAACTGTGCGAAGACATGGCCACCATGCTGACCGAGACGGCCAAGAATATGCTGTTCAGTTTGTGTGAGTGGCTTTCAATAAGCGCGTAAATCTGGCGGCAAAGGATGAATGAGATTTACCTGCAATGCCGTGTTTGCAGGAGCCCGAAGGGCG
>CAJAXU010000308.1 GCA_903948045.1 uncultured beta proteobacterium
CAAAGCCGCTGGCCATGGGCACGCCCAAAAGCAGCGCCAGCGCCATCAGCACCAGCAGGCCCTGCCCGGTGCCGGCCAGGGTGGTGAAAAACAGAATCGAAAAAGCGGGATGCATGGTGCTTCAGCTTTCCTTGGCTGGCGTGACGCGCCGTGGCAAATACTGGTTGGCAGGCTGGGTCTCCCACTCCGGCATCAGGGCGTAGCCACCGCGATCGCGGATCGCTTTGGAGACCTCGGAATCGGGGTCCTTCACGTCACCAAACAAACGGGCACCGGTCGGGCAGGCCTTGACGCAAGCCGGTTTGCGGTCTTCCTTGGGCAGCTGCTCGTCGTAGATGCGGTCCACGCACAGCGTGCACTTGGTCATCACCTGGCGCTCTTCGTCGAGCTCACGCGCGCCGTAGGGGCAGGCCCAGGCGCAGTACTTGCAGCCGATGCATTTGTCGTAGTCGACCAGCACAATGCCGTCTTCCTTGCGCTTGTAGCTGGCGCCCGTCGGGCACACCGGCACGCAGGGCGGGTCTTCGCAGTGCAGACAGCTCTTGGGGAAGTGGATGGTGTCGGTGCCGGGGAAGGTACCGGCCTCGTAGGTCTGTACCCGGTTGAAAAACGTGCCGGTGGGGTTGGCGCCATAGGCGTTAAGGTCGGCCAGCGGGCCGGCGCTGCCCGAGGTGTTCCACTGTTTGCAAGACGTGACGCAGGCGTGGCAACCCACGCAAACGTTCAGGTCGATGACCAGCGCCAGTTGCTTGGCCAGGGTTTCTCCAGGCAGCGCGCGCACCGTGGGCGGTGGCGCCGGGGGCTGGCTGCGGCCACTGGCCGGGGCATCCGCCACCAAGTTGGATTGCAGCAAGTCTTTGAGCCAACGGATCATGATTTTTTTCGTCCTGCAAAGTAGGTGAGCACCTGGGCCGCCCGCCCCAGCACGCCGGCTGGCGCCGGCACCGCGGCAATCTGTGGAAACGATTCGGCGGCCTCGTCGGGCTCCGCCGGGCGGATGCGCACCCGCACGTCGTACCAGCCAGCCTGGCCGGTGATGGGGTCTGAGTTGCTGATGGTGGTGGCCCCGTGCGGCCCCTTGAAGGGCAGCTCTTCCGAGATCAAGTGGTTGAGCAAAAAGCCCTTGCGCGCCTCGTCTGCGCCGGGAGCAAGTTGCCAGGCGCCATCGGCTTTGCCAATGGCGTTCCAGGTCCAGACCGTGCCCGGCTCCACCGCCTCGGAGTAGCGCAACATGCAGCGCACCCGACCCCACTGGCTCTCCACCCAGCACCAGCCACCGTCAGCAATGCCAGCGGCCTGCGCGGTCAGCGGGTTGACGTGCAGGTAGTTGTGGCTGTGGATCTGGCGCAGCCAGGCGTTTTGCGAATCCCAAGAGTGGTACATGGCCATCGGCCGCTGGGTAATGGCATTGAGCGGGTAGGCGGCCAGGTCGGTGGCAGCTTCCTCCAGTGGCGCGTACCAAAAGGGCAGCGGGTCAAAGTAGGTGGCGATGCGCTCACGCAGTTCATCGGGCGGCTCACGGCCACCGCTCTTACCCTGCGCCGCCAGGCGAAAGCTCTGCAGGGTGTCGGAGTACAGCGCCAGTTGCACCGGGTCGTTCTTCTGACGCCAGCCCTTCTCTTTGGCAAAGTCCAGGTAAGCCTGGTTCCAGTTGCGCATGTAGTGCATGCTCTCGGGCATGTGGTACTGGAACACGCAGTTGTTGGCGGCGTAGGCC
>CAJAXU010000309.1 GCA_903948045.1 uncultured beta proteobacterium
CCACTATGACCGAGACTCCGAAACCTGCTGATGACGACGCCGAGTTGGCTTCGGCGTTGGCTGATGGGCAGTTGAGTGGGGCCGAATCGGCGCGTGCGCTTAACTGGGTCAGTCAAACGGAGGCCGGGCGACAGCATTGGCAGGTCTACCACATGGTGGGAGATGTCCTACGAGCCGACCAAGCCGGGTTGCCAGCCGATGACGAGGCCTTTGTCGCGCGGCTGCGGGCCCGACTGCAACACGAGGCGACCCCAGTTCGCAGGGTCGAGGCTGCCAATGCCCCCCGCTTTCATTGGGCGCGACTGGCGGGCGTGGTGTTATTGGTGATGGGCTCGCTGCTGGGCTGGCAAGCCTGGTTGGACGCGGGTGATGCGGCTGGTAAAGGGCAACTGGCGCAGGCGCCCGTCCCAGAGCCGCAGGCCGCCGCTGGCCAGCCACCGGGACCGGCCCAGGCGCAGGCAGAGGCGCCCGCTACCATGATCCGTGACCCCCAGCTCGACGCCTTACTGGCGGCCCATAAGCAGTTTGGCGGCGCTTCAGCTCTGCAAACGCCCGCCGGTTTTTTACGCAATGCCACTTTTCAGGGGACCACACCGTGAGATGGCTTGGCTGGTTGTTGGCGGGTTTTCTGCTGGCGCTCGCAGCAAGTGCGCAGGCGCAGCCAGTCCCCGCAGCCGCGACGCCGGGACCGGCCGAGGACCGACGCTTGGGCGAGTGGTTGCAGCGCCTGCAGCTTGCTTCACGGCGGCGGGCTTATATGGGCACCTTTGTCGTCTCGGTCGGCAGCGACATGGCCAGCGCGCGAATCTGGCATGTTTGCGATGGCGAACAGCAGATGGAGCGCGTCGAAACGCTGACCGGTGCCCCTCGGTCGACTTTTCGCCGCAATGACCACGTGTTGACATTTTTCCCGGACAGCCGGGTGGCAGTGGCCGAACGGCGTGAGTCCTTCGGTCTGTTCCCGAATTTGCTGCAGTCCGGCGATGCATCGATCGCCCGCTTTTACAACCTGAGGGCTGCTGGCCATGAGCGGGTTGCCGGTTTTGAGACCGATGTGGTTCAGCTTCGCCCACGCGACAAGCTCCGCTTTGCCTACAAAATCTGGACAGAAAAAAAGACCGGTTTGGTGGTGAAGTTACAGACGCTGGATGTCCACGGCCAGGTGCTTGAGCAGGCGGCGTTCTCGGAGCTTCAGCTGGATGTGCCGGTCAGCATGGCGCGACTGAGCCAGATGATGGGTAATACCGAGGGCTACCAGGTTGAGACACCAGACTTGGTCAAGACGACGGCCGCAGCCGAGGGCTGGGCGCTCAAGGCCCCGGTGCCTGGCTTTCAGCCGATGAGTGGCTACCGGCGTTCGGTCGCCAGCACTGCTGAGGGGCGCCACGACAGCACCCTGCAATGGATTTTTTCCGACGGCCTGGCCACGGTGTCCCTGTTCCTTGAAGATTTTGATCCCCGGCGGCACGTTCAGCCCGGTGCCCAGGCGCTTGGCGCTACGCATACCCTGACGCGCCGTATCGGTGACTGGTGGCTGACCGCCGTGGGCGAGGTGCCGCAACAAACCCTACAGGTATTTGCGCAGGCCCTTGAGCGACGCTGATAACCCCCCATTTCTATTTTGTTTTTGCATGAAAGGTCGATCATGGTTTTAGTCGATAAGAAAAAGCGGCAAGCGCTGGCACTGACGTTGGCCCTGGCGGTGACCACGGTGGTGAGTGTCCTGCCGGCGGCCCCGGCGCTGGCCCAGACCCGTACGCTGCCCGACTTCACTGACTTGGTGGAGCAGGTGGGGCCATCGGTGGTGAATATCCGTACCATTGAAAAAGTAGCGGCGCGTGCCGGTGCTGGCGGTACCGATGAGGAGATGCTGGAGTTCTTCAAGCGCTTTGGCCTGCCCATGCCCAATGTGCCGCGCCAGACACCCAGGCCCAACCGGCCCCAGCCGCAAGAGGAAGAGCAGCCGCGTGGCGTGGGCTCAGGCTTTATCCTGACTTCGGATGGCCTGATCATGACCAACGCCCATGTGGTGGAAGGCGCCGATGAGGTCATCGTCACCCTGACCGACAAGCGGGAGTTCAAGGCCAAGCTGATTGGCGCCGACAAACGCAGCGATGTCGCCCTCGTCAAGATTGATGCCGCTGGTCTGCCGGCTGTCAAGGTGGGCGACGTCAGTCGGCTCAAGGTGGGTGAGTGGGTGATGGCCATCGGTTCACCGTTTGGTCTGGAAAATACCGTCACTGCGGGTATTGTCAGTGCCAAACAGCGCGACACCGGGGACTACCTGCCATTCATCCAGACCGACGTGGCCATCAACCCGGGTAACTCAGGCGGCCCACTGATCAACATGCGCGGCGAGGTGGTCGGTATCAATAGCCAGATTTACTCGCGTTCGGGCGGCTCCATGGGCATTTCCTTTGCCATTCCGATGGACGAGGCGGTGCGGGTGAGTGAGCAACTGCGCGTGTCGGGCCGGGTCTCGCGTGGCCGCATTGGCGTGCAGATTGACCAGGTCACCAAGGAAGTGGCCGAAGCCATCGGCCTGGGCAAGGCTCAGGGTGCCCTGGTGCGGGCGGTGGAGCCCGGTGCGCCGGCCGACAAGGCGGGCGTGGAGGCGGGCGACATCATCGTCAAGTTCGAGGGCAAGGCCGTGGAGAAATCCAGCGACCTGCCGCGCATGGTCGGATCGACCAAGCCGGGCACGCGCAGTGCCTTGACCGTGTTCCGGCGCGGCAGCTACAAAGACCTGTCGGTCACCATTGCCGAGATAGAAGCTGACAAGCCGGCACGCAAAGCCAATGAACCCGAAGAGAAGCCCAAGACCTCGAGCGCGGGCCAGGCGTTGGGGATGTCGGTCAGCGATCTGACCGAGGCGCAAAAGAAAGATCTCAAGCTCAAGGGCGGGGTGCGTGTCGACGCGGTGGCGGACGGGGCGGCGCGCGCCGGTTTGCGCGAGGGTGACGTCTTGGTGGCCATTGCCAATAGCGAGATCAACACGGTCAAGGAATTCGAAGCGGCTGTGGCCAAACTCGATAAATCCAAGCCCGTCAATGTGTTGTTCCGGCGTGGCGAATGGGCCCAGTACGCGGTGATCCGACCCACACGCTAGCATCGCGCACAGCAAAAAGACCTTGTGAGGCTTAGGGGCTCGGGGTCTTTTTGCGAAATGTCCAGTCTGCACGGATGCGATGGCAAAGTTTTTTTGGGCGTTCCAGATGTCGTTTTAAGTGGGTGTGCACTAACTTGCTAAAGGACTAAGCGCTATTCTGGTTAGAATGGTGCCCTTGTGATGAGGCTTACTGGCATATGGGGCCGGCAAAAGTCCACGATACGAGATAGACCCCGGGATCTGGCGGTTCATCCACAGCTCGCCCACACCACTCTCCCTTGCGTCGTAAAAAAATTGTGAATAAGCTGTGAACAATAAAGATGTTGCTGACATGCAACGTGGATCCCAACTTGTTGTTCGGCGGCCTGCCCGCGCCTTTTTGCCTACAATGAAGC
>CAJAXU010000310.1 GCA_903948045.1 uncultured beta proteobacterium
CATGAAATCATGCTCGCGATGCTGGTGACCCTGTGGAGTCTGCGCATGTCACTGCACATCGGACTGCGCAACCGCGGCCATGCCGAAGACGGCCGCTACGCGGCATGGCGGCGGCGTTTTGACAAGCACTGGTGGTGGTGGAGCTTCTTCCAGGTTTTCACCATGCAGGGCGTGACTGTCTGGCTCTGGTCGCTCGGCCTGATCATGGCCGTGCATATCGGCGCCCAGCCCCTGGGCTGGCAGCATGGTCTGGCCTTGCTGCTGTTTGGCGTCGGGTATTACTTTCAGGTGGTGGGCGACCTGCAACTCGAACGCTTCAAGAAACAGCGCACCGACCGCAGCCAGGTGCTTGACCAGGGCCTGTGGCGCCTGAGCCGACACCCCAACTACTTTGGCGAGTCGGTGGTGTGGTGGAGCTTCGGGGCGCTGGCCCTGGTGCATCCCTGGGGCTGGCTGGCACTGGCCTGTCCCGCCTATGTGACCTGGTTCATGAGTGCGGGATCAGCCACGCCGATGCAGGAGCGCTACATGGCCAAAACCAAGCCCTCCTACGCGGCCTACATGGCCCGCGTGCCCACCTTCTTCCCCTGGGGCAAGCCCAAGTGACAACCGGCGCAGACCTCAGCGGCCGCGTCGCCATCGTGACGGGCGCTGGCAAAGGCCTGGGGCGCGCCTACGCACTGCAGCTGGCGGCGTCTGGTGCGCAGGTGCTGGTGAACAACCGCCGGCATGCCGGCGAAACGGATGCTCAGACCTCGGCAGCCCAGACCGTCGCTGCCATCGAGGCGGCCGGTGGGCGCGCCTGCGCCAACTGGAGCAATGTGTCCGACCCGGACAGCGGCACAGCCATGGTCGACCAGGCGCTGGCAACTTTCGGCCGGCTCGACATCGTGGTGGCCAACGCCGGCATTGACAGCCCCACCTCCTTCATCAAGCAGGGTTTGGCCGATTTCCGTGCGATCTTTGACACCAGCTTTTTTGGCAACCTGCATCTGGCGCATGCCGCATGGCCGCACCTGATTCAGCAGCGCTACGGGCGCATGGTGCTCACGGCCTCCAGTGCCGGCCTGTACGGCAATCACGGGCAGTCGGCTTACAGCGCCGCCAAGTCGGCGGTGATCGGCCTGATGCGTGCGCTGGCCCTGGAAGGACAGCGCCATCAGGTGCGGGTCAATGTGATTGCCCCCTACGGCTACTCCCAGATGACCGCGCCCTACATGGATGAGCGCATGGCCAGCCGCTTTGATCCGGCGCTGGTGGCACCGCTGGTGAGCTGGCTGTGCAGCGAGGCCTGTGCGCTCAATGGTGAGGTGCTGGTGAGTGGTGCGGGGTTGGTACGCCGCGCCTCGGTCGGCGAAACGCAAGCCCTGGCACTGGACGCCGGGCCGCCCGGTGAAGTCTTCACTAAATTGGCCAAGCTGAGCGTCCAAAGCTATCCAAGCGCCAACGATTCATTTGCCAGGCTGCTCGAGGAGCTGGCCCAACACCTGCCGGAGAACACAACATGACCTACGCCATCATCGCCGAGGCCGTGCGCACGCCCCGCGGCAAGGGCAATGACAAAGGCAGTCTCAAGAGCCTCAAGCCGGCCGAGCTGCTGGCCCAGGCGCTGGTCGCGTTGGCCAGCCGCAGCGGGGTGGACACCGCGCTCGTCAACGATGCCATCTTCGGCTGCGTGTCCCAAACTGGCGAGCAGGGCAGCAGCGTGGGCACCCTGGCGCTGCCTTTGGCCGGCTGGAGTGACCGGGTGTCGGCCGTGACCCTCAACCGCTTTTGCGCATCCGGCTTGTCGGCCACCAACTTTGCAGCACTGCAGGCGCTGTATGGCGATACCCTGGCCCTGGGCGGCGGCATCGAAATGATGTCACGCGTGCCCATGGGCAGCGACCAGGGGCCGCTGACCCACGACCTGGCGTTGCAGGCCCAGGCCCGCCTGGTGCCGATCGGTATCGCAGCCGACGCCATCGCGACCCAGCGTGGCTATACCCGCGCGCAGCTCGACGCCTATGCGGCGAGCTCCCAGCAGCGAGCGGCAGCGGCCGCCGCCCGGGGGCGGCCGCCCTCCATGATGCAGGTAACCGGTGCTGACGGCCAGCTGCTGCTCGACCGGGACGAAAACATTCGCCCGGCCACCACTGCCGAATCCCTGGCGGTCATGCAGCCCGCCTTTGCCCAGTGGGGCGCCAAAGGGGGCGATGCGGGCTGGGACGCGCAGCTGTGCCGGCGCTACCAACTGCCCACCATTCACCATGTGCACCACGCGGGCAATTCGCCTGCCATGGCCGATGCCGCTGCCGCTGTTTTGGTGGGCTCGCCCGCCGCGGTCGAGCGCGCCGGGCTGCGCAGCCGCGCCCGCATTCTGGGCCTGGCCGATATCGGCTCCGACCGCATGTTGGCACTCACGGGCACCGTCGATGCCGCCCGCCTGGCGCTGCAACGCGCAGGTTTGCGCCCCGCCGACATTGACCTGTTTGAAATCAACGAAGGCTTTGCCGCCATGGCCCTGCATTTCATGGACGACATGCAGGTGGGTGCCGACCGCGTCAATGTGAATGGCGGCGCCATCGCCATCGGTCACGCCATGGGTTGCACCGGCGCCGCCTTGGTCAGCGTGCTGATCGACGAGCTGGAACGGCGCGAGCAACGCTACGGCTGCATTGCGATTTGCGGCGCCGCCGGCGTGGCCAGCGCCATGGTGATTGAGCGACTCGCGGCCTAAGTGTTTACCCTGGATTTACTGTAATCGCGTGCTTGCCCGATGGACGGCCAAGGGCGGATATGCCAAGATATCACTTTCCCAACTAGACTAAGTCAGCGCGGACCTCCACCTTGAATCCCGACCTTGCCCAATTGCTGCAGCTGACCCTCAATGGGGTCGCGATTGGCGCCATCTACGCGCTGGTGGCGCTGGGCTTAGTCCTGACCTACAAAGCGACCGAAGTCCTCAATTTTGCCCATGGTGACGTGCTCATGG
>CAJAXU010000311.1 GCA_903948045.1 uncultured beta proteobacterium
CAGCCGGCAACATCCTGGTGTCATTCCCCAAGCTGGAAGACGCCAAGCAATGGGAACTCACCCGCTTTGAGCCCATGCGCGACAGCTCGCGCGCCCTGCGCAAGCGCATCCGCCCGGCCAACGTCAAAGGGTCAGACAACACCAAGCTGCGCAAGAAGTACCCAGGCGGTGTGATGCGCCTGATCGGCGTGAGCTCCATGCCAAAGTCGGTCACGGTGCGCTACATCAAGATCGAGGAGGCCGACGAGTACCCGCTGGACGTTGACAACCAGGGCTCCATCTTTGAAGGCCTGCGCGCCCGCTACCGCAACTTTGGCCGCAAAGGCAAGATGTTTGGAGACAGCACCCCAACGGTGGAGGGGGCCAGCAACATTGACCGCGAATACAAGCGCGGCGACCAGCGCAAGTGGAACCTGTGCTGCCCCGACTGCGGCCACGCACAACCCCTGCGCTGGCCACAAATGAAATGGGTGGCCCATGAAGACCCGGCTGCCACCGCCGCCAGCACACGCTACACCTGCGAAGGCTGCGGCACGCTCAACACCGAAGCCACCTGGAAGACCGCCAACTATGCCCGGCGCCCCGGCATGACAGAGGCCCAGTGCAAAGCTGAGGGCATAGCCTACTGGGAAGCCACGGCCAAGGGCCTGCCCGGTGTCGCCAGCTGGCACATCAGCAGTCTGGCCGCACCGGTGGGATGGGCACCATGGGGCACACTGGCCCTGCAGTGGCTGGACATTGGGGACGATGAAGACAAGAAGAAGGCTTTCTCCAACAACGTCGAAGGCGAGGTCTACAGCTACAAGCAAAGCAGCACTGTCAGCGCCAAGGCCCTGCAATCGTTGGCCGAGAGCTATGCCCTGATGACATGCCCTGCAGGCGGGCTGATCTGCGCGGCCGGTGTCGACACGCAAGACAACCGCCTGGCCTACGTGGTGCGCGCCTATGGCCGCCAGGAAGAAAGCTGGGGCATTGCCCACGGCGAGATTTATGGCGATACATCCAAGCCCGAAGTATGGGCCAAGCTGGCCGAGCTGCTGGACGCGCCCATTGCCCACGCCAGCGGCCAGCTCATGAAAATTGATGTGGCCTTCATCGATATGGGTGGCCACCGTGGCGAAGAGGTCAAGGCCTTCTGCCGCGATGCCAAGCTGCGCGGCAAGCACTGGTGTGCCACACTGGGTGCCAAGCCGCTCTACGCACCACCGCTTGGAAAACCCCGCAAGGTGGACTTCACCTGGAAGGGCAAAGAAGTCCCCGGCGGCGCCGAGTTTCGCTACATCGGCACCCAGGCCATCAAGAACCTGATCGATGGCCGCCTGAAGCTGGGCACCGAGCCGGGTGGTGTGCGCCAAGGCCCCGGCCTGTTCCACACCCCACTTGGGTTTGAGGAAGACTACTACGCACAAATGCGCAGTGAGCACCGTGTGCTGCGCAAAGACAGCACTGGCAATAAAGTGATGATGTGGGTACACGTGACCGGGCGCAATGAGGCCTGGGACTGTGAGGTGCTCGCCTATGCCGCCCACTTGTACGCGATGCAGGGCCGCCATGCGGAGACCGTATTTCGCCAGCGGGAAAAGCTCTATGCCTTGGAAGTGCAGGGCGACCTGCTGGACCCGGTCCGTTTTGTGGCGCAACCTGCAGAGACCATGCAGCCTAAGCCGGCAGCCCAGGACACCGAATCTGCCGACCTGCCACCCACCCCCACGCCTATCGTGCACACGTCCGCACAACCCCAACAACAAAAACCCTTCATCAACCGCCCATCCCGCCGACCCCAAGCAGCACGCCCCTCATGGTAAAAACAGCACCCAAACCCACCGCCCCTGAATCAGACACTACAGCCACACTGGCGGCTGTTGCGCTGACCGATGACGTCATTGAGTACACCATCGCCTGCGCCCTGGCCCTGTCGCCACCCGAACTACGGGCCGAACTGCGCCAACACATCGCCCTGCACGCCAGCAAGCAGGCCCGCAAGGTGTTTGGGGGTGACCGGGTTTACATCAGCATCAAGGCAGGCGAAGGCCACAGCAACCGCAACGCCGCCATCAAGCGTGACTACCTGGCCGGAGAGCATATGCACCTGCTGGAGCGACGCTATGGAATCAAGCGCACCCGCCTGTTTGAGATCATCAAATCGTGATGGGGCGGGCAGGCCGTCCACCCTCTTGCCTTGAAAACCGGACACCCCAGCCACCATAGTGTCGCCAAATGGCTGCACCCACCCCCACCACCGAACCCGCCAGCCTCATCGCTGGCGACACCGCCAAGTGGCTCAAGACCCTGAGCGACTACCTGCCCGCTGACGGA
>CAJAXU010000312.1 GCA_903948045.1 uncultured beta proteobacterium
AGCCGACAAGGAAGCTTTCATGATGTTGGACGAAGAACGCTTCTTCAGAACGGGTGACCTGGCCTTGGTCGATGAAGATGGGTATTTCGTGATGCGTGATCGCCTCAAACGGATGATCAACGCCTCTGGCCTCAAGGTCTGGCCCGCAGAGGTGGAAAATGCGATGTACGAACACCCCGCAGTTCATGAAGCCTGCGTTATATCGATGCCTGATGCCAAGCGCGGTGAAAGCGTATTGGCTTTGCTGGTGCTCAAACCTGCTTTTAAAGGCGAGGTCGCTGAGCAAACCATCATCGACTGGAGCCGACAGCGAATGGCCGTCTACAAAGCGCCGCGCAGTGTGCGATTCATGGACGCCCTGCCGAAGTCGAGCATGGGCAAAATCCTCTGGCGCCAGTTGCAAGAGCAAGAGCATGCAGGTCTGAACACATTTCACGACGTAAAGGGGTAGTCACATGGGTGGTGCAGGATTAGTACAGGACAAAGTTGTCGTGGTGACGGGCGCTGGTGGGGGCATTGGCCGCGATATTGCGCTGGCCATGGCCCGTGAAGGGGCCAAAGTCGTGGTCAATGACCTGGGTGGTTCCGTGTCGGGCGAGGGTCAGGATGCCGGCCCTGCCCACAAGGTGCTCCATGAGATCCTGGCCATGGGTGGTCAGGCTGCCGCCAACACCGACAGCGTATCGGATGCTGCGGGGGCTACGCGCATCATCCAGACGGCGATCGACCACTTTGGCCGTATCGATGTGGTGGTGAACAATGCGGGCATCCTGCGCGACCGTTTTTTTCACAAGATGAGCGTGGACGAATGGGACGCCGTGCTCAAGGTCCACCTGTACGGCGCCTTTTACGTTAGCCGTGCGGCCGCCCCGCACTTCAAGGAGCAGGAGCAGGGCAACTTTATCCACATGACCTCTACTTCCGGCTTGGTGGGCAACTTGGGTCAAGCCAATTATTCGGCCGCGAAACTGGGCGTGATGGCCTTATCCAAGTCGATCGCGCTGGACTTGCAAAGGTTCAATGTGCGCTCTAACTGCATCGCTCCTTTTGCATGGAGCCGCATGATTGGCTCGATCCCGACCGATACCCCCGCAGAGCAAGCCCGTGTTGCGCGCATCAAGCAGATGACGCCGGCCAAGATCGCGCCCATGGCGGTGGCCCTTGCCAGCGACGCAGCGTCGAATGTGAATGGCCAGGTTTTTGCCGTGCGAAATAACGAAATCTTCTTGATGAGTCAGCCGCGTCCTGTGCGCTCAGTACACCGCGGCGATGGCTGGACCCCACAAACGGTGCTCGATCACGCGCTACCTGCGCTAGCGTCGAGTTTCTTTGACCTGGCGCGTTCGGGCGACGTGTTCAGTTGGGACCCCATCTGAAAGCCGGACTGGAGAATTGCCGTGAACCCATCACAACCCATGTCAGTTAACCGAGGTGCTCTGGCCCGCCACCAGGCGGCATTGGCGCAAGGGCGATTCCTGATTCAGAAGTGCAATGACTGCACGCGCCACATTTACTACCCTCGCGAAATTTGTCCACATTGCGGCAGTGATGCCGTCGAACTCGTGGAACCCAACGGCACAGGCACGGTCTATGCAGTCACCAATGTGCGGCGAAAACTGGCCGAAGGCGGTGACTACAACGTCAGTCTGATCGATCTGGACGAAGGTCCGCGCCTGATGAGTCGTGTCGAAAAAATGGCGCCAGATAGCGTCAAGATCGGTCAGCGGGTGAGCGCCCGTGTCGTCCTGACTGAAGGCCGCGGCATGGTGGTCTTTGATCCCGTGCCTGGCGGAGGCGCCCCATGAGCCCCGACTTGAAACAGCTGCGCGGCAGCGCGGTCATTGCCGGCGTGGCTACTTTTGGCTGTGGCGAAGCCCATGGCTTTACTGAAATGGAATTGCTGGTCCGCTCAGCCCATGCGGCTGTTGCCGACGCCGGCCTGAAGATGAGCGACATCGATGGCTTGTGCACCGCCAGTGTCGGCGCCACCATGTGGTCGATGCCGGTCATTGAATACCTGGGTATCCGTCCGACCTATATCGACGGCACCATGATCGGAGGCTCCAGCTTCATTGCTCACTTGTTGCCTGCCATGCACGCATTGCAGTCGGGTCAATGCAAGGCGGTACTGGTCTGCTACGGTAGCACTCAGCGCACGTCGACGCATGGCCGTCGAGAGGTCGCCCAGGCGCGCCGCTGGATGGACCCACAGCCCTATGAAACGCCTTACGAGCCGTTTAACCCACCCTCCGCCTATGCGTTGGCCGCATCCCGTCACATGCACCAGTACGGCACCACGCGCCGAGACTTGGCGGAAGTGGCAGTGGCTGCCCGGGCCTGGGCGCGCCTGAACCCCGAAGCGTTCATGCGCGAACCGCTTTCCATCGATGACGTGCTGGCCGCCCGCATGGTCAGCGATCCGCTCTCGGTGCGCGACTGTTGCCTGGTCACCGACGGCGGCGGAGCTTATGTGCTGGTGCATGCAGACCGTGCCCCTGACTTGCGCCAAAAGCCGGTTTATGTGCTGGGCAATGCCACAGCGGTGTGGAACCGGCAAATCTCGTCGATGGATGACCTGACGGTGACCGCAGCTACCCAGTCTGGACGAGATGCCTACGCCATGGCTGGCCTGGGTGCCAAGGACATTGACGTCGTGCAGTTGTACGATGCCTTCACCATCAACACCTTGCTGTTCTTGGAGGATCTGGGCTTTTGCGCTAAGGGTGAGGCTGGTGCGTTCGTGCGCAACGGCGGCATCGCGCCCGGAGGACACTTGCCCGTCAATACCAATGGGGGAGGGTTGTCGTGCGTGCATCCTGGCATGTACGGCATTTTTGCGCTGATTGAAGCCGTGCGCCAGTTGCGTGGTGACTGCGGTGACCGTCAAGTGCCCGGCGCAATGACCGCCATTGCGCATGGCAACGGCGGTACCTTGTCGAGCCAGTCTACAGCGGTGCTGGGTTTGGCCGAGACCTTGTGATGTCGGCAACTGATGGTGCCAAGCCATGTTTGAAGCGAGTCTATTCACATGATCCGAGATCCTGAAACCTTTGAAGCCCTGCTCGACTCTGTGCGCCGCTTTGTGCGTGAGCGCCTGGTGCCCGCTGAAAGTGAGGTCGCAGAGACCGATCAGATCCCGGCGGCCATCGTGCTGGCGATGCGCGACATGGGCTTGTTCGGACTGACTATCCCGGAGTCTTATGGTGGGCTAGGATTGACTATGGAAGAAGAGTCGCGCCTGCTTTTTGAGTTGTGCAAGACGTCACCGGCATTTCGCTCCGTGATTGGCACCACGGTGGGCATCGGTTCGCAAGGCATCTTGATGGACGGCACGCCCGAGCAAAAAGCCCATTACCTGCCCAAGCTGGCCACGGGCGAGTGGATGGCCTCCTTTGCGTTGACAGAACCTGATGCTGGATCGGACGCCGCGTCGTTGCGCACCACGGCGATCCGGGATGGCGACGTGTACGTGGTGAATGGCACCAAGCGCTACATCACCAATGCACCGCAGGCCACACTTTTTACCCTCATGGCTCGCACCAACCCGCAAGACAAGACCGCAGGCGGCGTGTCGGCATTCATCTTGGATGCCAAATCGCCGGGCATCACCTTGGGCAAGATTGACCAAAAAATGGGCCAGAAAGGGGCACACACCTGCGATGTGATTTTTGAGAATGTCCGGGTGCCTGCCTCCCACTTGATTGGCGGCCGGGAAGGTCAGGGCTTCAAGACGGCGATGAAGGTGCTCGAAAAAGGCCGTATCCATTTGGCGGCGGTCTGTGTGGGCGTAGCCCAGCGCATTCTGAACGACGCCCTGCGTTACGCGGTGGATCGCAAGCAGTTTGGGCAATCGATTGCCGACTTCCAACTGGTGCAAGCCATGCTGGCCGACAGCAAGGCTGAGTTGTACGCCACCGAATGCATGGTGATCGATGCGGCGCGAAAGCGCGACGAGGGCCGCAACGTTGCCACTGAAGCATCTTGCTGCAAGATGTTTGCCTCAGAGATGTGCGGACGCGTCGCCGACCGTGCGGTTCAGATTCTGGGTGGTGCGGGCTATTTGTCAGAGTACGGCATTGAGCGCTTTTACCGTGATGTGCGGCTGTTCCGCCTGTATGAAGGCACGACCCAGATTCAGCAGTTGATCATTGCGCGCAACATGGTCCGCGAAGCACGCGGTTAGGTGTGTCCAACAGCTGTTCGCTTGAATCACCAAGCAGGAGACAGTTCTGAATATTTTTTCACTTGAAACCTGAGGAGGAAATGCGATGACTTCCCACACTGCCCAATTGGCCGCCTTTGCCTCGGCACTGCGTTTTGAAGATATTCCCGATCCAGTGGTTCGCAAGATCGAAGACCTGCTGGTGGACTGGTTTGGCTCCACGGTCGCCGGCTACGGTGCGCGCCCCGTCGAGACCATCACCCGTTTTGCCCGAGCCATGGGGCCCGCAGAGGGGCCATCTGAAGTCATCGTGGAGGGTTCTTCCTCATCGCCCTATTGGGCTGCCATGGCCAACGCCGCAGCGTCGCATGTCGCTGAGCAGGATGATGTTCATAATGGCTCGGTGTTTCACCCCGCCACGGTGGTGTTCCCGCCGGCCGTGGCTGTGGCCCAAGCGCTCGGCGCCAGCGGCAAGCAGCTGCTTGCCGCTGCAGTGGTTGGCTACGAAGTCGGCATCCGTGTGGGTGAATTCCTAGGACGCTCTCACTACCGGGTATTCCACACCACCGGTACCGCGGGTACGCTGGCTGCCGCTGCGCCAGTTGGCCACCTCTTGGGTCTCGACGTGCGACAGATGCAGCATGCGCTGGGTTCTGCTGGCACGCAGTCGGCTGGCTTGTGGGAGTTTTTGCGAACGGCGGCCGACAGCAAGCAATTACATACTGCCCACGCGGCGGCCGCAGGCCTGATGTCAGCTTACCTGGCCAAGGAGGATTTCACGGGCGCTGCGGACATCCTGAATGGCCCTCAGGGCATGGCTGCGGGTATGTCGCGAGACGCTGACCCGGCCCGGTTGGTTGATCGCCTGGGAAGCCGTTGGGCCACGGCTGAGACTTCGTTCAAATACCACGCGAGTTGCCGTCACACGCATCCCGCGGCCGATGCGCTGCTGCATGTGATGCAGATGCACCGTCTGCAAGTGACTGATCTGGCCCGCGTCGTCACGCATGTGCACCAAGGTGCGATCGACGTGCTCGGGTCGGTCATCAGACCCACCACAGTGCACCAGAGCAAGTTCTCAATGGGAACGGTGCTGGCCATGGTGGCGCAGTTTGGTCGCGCAGGCCTGGTCGAGTTCGATGCCCATTTTTTGAGTGAGACCACTCAGGCACTGCGAGACAAGGTCGAGATGGTGCTTGATGCAGAGGTGGATGGTGCTTACCCCGGTCGCTGGATCGGCAAGGTCACGGTCACCACGACCGACGGACGTGTGTTGGCAGGGCGCGTCGACGAGCCAAAGGGCGATCCGGGCAACACGCTGTCGCGACAGGAAATCACCGATAAAGCTATGCGCCTGGCTGCCTACAGTGGTGGTGCCAAGCCTGAAGCTATGCGCCGCGCCGTTACCGCGCTCTGGCAAGTGGTTGCCTGGCCCAGGGTTGGATCATTATTGTCGTGAATCCACCGCGCAGGGCGTCCGCACGGAGTCTGCGCAAGCGGGTTGTTCTTGGCAAAACTTCGGGCCGTTGTGGATCTTCAGTGGATCTGTGGGTGACGCGCCTTGTTGTCATCCCCGCGCAGGCGGGGATCCATGTATCAAATTGGCCTCTAGACCCCGTCCTTATTGGGGTTATAGCTATTTATTTGATAGCAAATGACCACCCACGATACACCCTTGCTCATTAAGGGCGACTGTTCTGGGTATGGCGTCAAAACCGGAATTTTTTGCCGGCCCGTCAGTGCTTCGCAGTCCAGGGGTTGAAGACCGTCAGTCCAGCGGCTACAAAAGGCCCGGTGTCTCGCGTTGCAACCATCAAACCGTGGCTGGCGGCTGTTGCGGCAATGTAGCCGTCTGCGGGCGCAATAGCATTCCCTTTGGCTCGCGCACGGGCACGAATCTCCGCGTAGGCCTCTGAGGCCGCCGCATCAAAGGGCAGGATGCGGCCGACGAACAAAGGCAAGATGCGTTGCTCCAGACTCGTGTGCAGCGTGTCTCTTCGTTTGCCAGCTGCCAGCGCCGCGATGCCAAAACGCAACTCGGCCAGGCTGATCGTTGACAGGTAGAGTGTTTCGATTGTTTGCGCATCCAGCCAGGTCAACACGCCCACATCACCGGCGAGCTTCAATGGCTCAGAAACGACGTTGGTATCGAGCAGAATCATTCAAAACTCATGGGTTCTGCGGGTGACTTGTCACGCTCGATCTCAAGGTCGACACCCCCAGCCTGCTGACCGATTTCAGCCAGCAAGGACCCCAGCTTGATGCGACCCTCCGGTCGCGCGATGCTTTCAAGAATAGCCCGGACTTCAGCCTCGGTGCTTCGTCCAGCCAGCGCGGCGCGGACACGCAAAGCGCGGTGCGTCTCTTCAGGTAAGTTACGAACGGTGATGGATGACATCTGGCAGCCTTGTCTGATTGATCTCAATGATGGCATTTTAGTGGCCTTGCCATCACTTTGCGCGCAATCGCCTTTGTGGCTTCTGTCAGGGGCGGTGTCCGTCATTCCTGTGAAAACGGGAATCCATATGCAAAATTGGCCTCAAGCCCTCGTCCTTATTGGGATTCTAGCTATTTATTTAATAGCAAATGCCCATGTTGGTAAACGCCACCCAGCCCGATCACCAGCAGGCGGTCCGCTCCGGCCGGGCCGGCGTCTGGCGCAAGCGGCAGCAGCTCGGCGCGGCGGCCGACCAGTTGCAGCAGGTGGCGTTGGCCTGCCAGGTCGGTGAGCCAGCCTTTGGCGCGCACCACGCCAGCATCCGGCGCGGTGAGGGCAGCCAGCAGTTGCTGCGGGTCCAGCGGCGCGGTCAGCTCCAACAGCTCATTGACGAAGCGATCCGCTGCCGCTGCAATGGGCGGAGTGATGGGGTGCGCGGCCCAGCGCGCCAGCGCGTCGCCGGTGGCGCCGTCCGGGTGGGCAGCCCAGCCGGCATGAAAGCCCAGCACCAGTTCCGGCGGCACTCGGGCCTGACTGGCCGCTACCACCGGCGTACCGGGCGTAATCATGCTGGGCAGCCAGGCGTCCAGCTCAGCCAGTGTCGTCGGGCTGCAGAGTTCGGTCTTGTTCAGGATCAGCAGGTCGGCGTCCAGCAGCTGCTGGCGTACCAGGTCGCCCACATAGGGGTCGGCGCTGCGCTGGCGCACCGTTTCTGCGTCCAGCATCAGCACAATGCCATCGATGCTCAGGCCCGGCAGCAGGCGGGCCGAGCGAGCTACGGCAGCCGGCAGGGCGACGCCGCTGGTTTCAATCAGGATCAGGTCGGGCGGCGGTTGGCGCTGCAGCACGTCTTGTAAGGCGCCCAGCAGGTCCGAGCCAAAACTGCAGCAGACGCAGCCGCCGGCTAAGGCCAGCACGCTGCCATCAGCACCTTCGATCAAGTCGGCATCAATGGTGAGTTCGCCAAAATCGTTGACCATGACCGCGATGCGCCAGCCGCCGGCGTGGCGGAGCAGGTGGTTGACCAGGGTGGTCTTGCCGGCGCCCAGGTAGCCGCCGACGATCAGGGTCGGAATCACACCGGGTGTCACACAGGCTGTGGCGCCTGGAACACCCGGCCGCCCTGCACCGTGCCCCAAACCCGCACGTCCTTGAGCTGCTCGGGTGGCACCGCATTGGGGTCATCGTCCAGCACGCAGAAGTCAGCCCGCTTGCCGGATTCGATCGAGCCAATTTCATGGTCGAGCTTGAGGGTGTAGGCCGCGCCCAGCGTGATGGCTTGCAGCGCGTCGGCCACCGAGATGCGTTCATGGGCGCCCAGCACCCGGCCGGAGGCGGTGAGGCGGTTGACGGCGCACCAGGCGGTGAACAGCGGGCCCAGCGGCGTGACCGGTGCGTCGCTGTGGATGGTGAATGGCACGCCGCTGCGTTGGGCGGTGGCACAGGCGTTCATGCGCTCGGCCCGCTCTGGCCCGACCGTGGTGCTGTAGTGCTGGTCGCCCCAGTAGAAATGGTGGTTGGCAAACAGGTTGACGCACATGTCCAGCGCCTTCATACGCCGGAACTGCGCGGCATCGGCCAGCTGGCAATGCTGCAGGTTGAAGCGGTGGTCACGCGTGGGCGCGGCCTTCAAGGCTGCAGCCAGGCAGTCCAGCGCCATCTCGGTGGCCTCGTCGCCATTGGTGTGGGTGTGCACCTGCACGCCGTTTTGCAGCGCCAGGGTGTAGCACTCGCGGATGGTCTCCGGTGCGGTGTACCACAAGCCGTTGGGGGCCCCATTGAAGTAACCTGGCCAGCGCATGCGTGCCGAAAAGCCCTGGATCGAGCCATCGGCCACCACCTTGATGCGGCCCAGGCGCACCCGCTCGGTACTGCGGCCATTCAAGGCAACGGCACGTTCCACCGCCTGCGCCGGCGTCATGCCGATCAGTCGCAGCAGTGGCACCAGCCGCAGCGGGTAAGTGTCTTCTGCGGTAATGTTCAGCAGGCTGACCAGTTCTGGCTCCAGCAGGGTGGCGGCCAGGTCGGTGGACGTCGTGACACCGGCGCGTACCGCCAGCTTGCCGAATGCCCGGATGCCGAATTCGTCGCCCGACAGGAAAGAGCGGTTCAGCCCCACCACTGCAGAGGCCGCCATCATGGCCTCCGGGCCTTTGAGTTCGCCGGTGGGCAGGCCATCGGCGCCCAGTGGGATGCCGGGGTGCTCGACGCCAGTCCGCAGCAGGCCGGCTTTCTCCAGCACAAAGCTGTTGACGTTCAGGATATGGCCGCTGGCGTGCAGCACGCCCACGGGGCGGGCACTGCTGACACGGTCCAGCTCATGCCGGCTGACCCGTTGAGTACCAAAGTAGATCGGGTCAAAGCCCCAGCCCAAAAGGGGGCCGTCGGGCTGCCGCGCGCTGGCGTTGCTCAACTGGCCGATCACCGCCTCCAGGGTCCGGCCGCCCGGCCAATTGCGGCCATCAGGGTCACGCAGATCAAAATAGCCGCAATAGGTGTAGCGCCACAGGGCGCCAGCCATCAGGTGGGCGTGGGCTTCGACCAGCCCGGGCAGCAGCACCTTGTCGGTAAAGCGGTCATCCAACTGGTGCGGCCCCCAACCCTTGAGTTCGTCGATCGACCCGACACCCAGAATGCGGCCGTCGCGCACCGCCACGTGGGTGGCCAGCGGATGCGATGCGTTCATGGTGATGATCTTGCGCGCAGAGTAAATAGTGGTGTGCATGATGGTCAGACGGGTCGGACAGACACAGGGTAGAGCGGGGCGCCACCGTCAGACACCCGGTGGCAGGCCACCTGGTGGCCTGGCAACACGGTGCGAAGGGCTGGAGGCTCAGTGTGGCAACGCGCCTCCGCAAACGGACACCGTCCCGCAAAGCGGCAGCCCGGCGGCACGTTGATGGGGCTAGGCGGGTCGCCCTGCAGCCGGATGCGGTCAGCCCGGCTGCGCGTGCCGGGGTTGAAGGAGGGCGCCGCCGACCACAGTGCCAGGGTGTAGGGGTGCAGCGGCCGCTCAAACAGCGATTGCCGGTCGGCCTGCTCGACGATCTGGCCCAGGTACATCACGCCGATCTCATCGCACATGTGGCGGATCACGCCGAGATCGTGCGAGATGAACAGGTAGGTCAGGCCCAGCTCGCGCTGCAGGCGTTGCATCAGGTTCAGGATCTGGGCCTGGATGGCCACATCGAGGGCCGACACCGGCTCGTCGCATACCACCAGCTCAGGCTTGGCTGCCAGCGCACGGGCCAGCACGATGCGCTGGCGTTGCCCGCCCGAGAACTGGTGCGGAAACAGCTGCAATTGCTCCGGGCGCAGCCCGGTTTGCATGAACAGGTGGCGCGCCAGTTCGGGCCGTGCGGCCGGCTCGCCCACGTCCATCAGCTCCAGCGCCTCCAAAATCGCGTCGCCCGCACGCTTTCGCGGGTTCAGCGAGGCAAACGGGTCTTGGAACACCATCTGGAAGCGCCGGCGTACCCGGCGCAGGCCTTCGCCTTCCAGGCTGCCAATGTCATCAGTACCCAGATGCATGCTGCCCGAGGTGATGTTCACCAGTCGCATCACGGCCAGCGCGGTGGTGCTTTTGCCCGAGCCGCTCTCGCCCACGATGCCAAAGGTGGTGCCCTTGGGGATGTCAAAACTCACGCCGTCAACGGCCTTCACCACTGACTTTTTACCAAAGATGCGTCCGCCCAACGGGAAATGCACCTTGAGGTCGCGCACCCGCAACAGTGCCTGTGTGTTGTCGGTCATGCGGTACCTCCGGCCACATGCAGCCAGCACAAGACGCGCCGGCGCCCGCCGTCCAGCCGGGTCTCTGGTGGTAGCTGTTCGCGGCAGCGCGGCTGCACCTGGCTGCACCGATCGGCAAAGGCGCAACCTCTGCCGCGTTCCAACAGTGAGGGCACGGTGCCCGGTATTTCCAGCAGGGGCTCGCCAAAGCCGGCGGTGCGCCGCCCGGGAGCGCAGGCGATCAAGCCCTGGGTGTAGGGGTGCATGGGTAACTGCAACACCTCCGCCGCCGAGCCCTCCTCGACGATGCGGCCCGCATACATCACCGCCACACGGTCGGCCATTTCGGCGATGGCACCCATGTCATGCGTGATCAGCAGCACGGCGGTGCCGGTGCGTTCGCGCAATTCGGCAATCAGGTCAAAGATCTGCGCCTGCACGGTCACGTCCAGCGCAGTGGTCGGCTCATCGGCAATCAGCACATCGGGTTTGCAGGCCAAGGCCATGGCGATCATGACCCGCTGGCGCATGCCGCCAGAGAACTGGTGCGGGTATTCATGTACCCGGCTCTTGGCGGCCGGGATGCCCACCGCCTCCAGCATCTCTGTGGCCCGGGCCAGTGCAGCTTTGCGGTCGAGCTTCTGGTGCAAGCGCACCGCCTCGCTGATCTGATCACCCACCGTGTAGGCAGGGTTCAGCGAGGTCATGGGCTCCTGGAAGATCATCGAGATGCGGTTGCCTCGGTACTGGCGCATTTCAGGCTCGCTCAGGGTCAGCAGGTCGCGCCCGTCCAGCGCCACGCGCCCTGAAGTGATGCGCCCCGGTGGGGTTGGGATCAGCCGCATCATGGCCAGCGCGGTCATGCTCTTGCCGCAACCAGACTCGCCAACCAGCCCCAGGGTTTCACCGCGTCGCACGCTGAAGGCCACATCGTCGAGCACTCGGGCCACGCCGCCGCGAGTCTGGAACTCGACGCCGAGCTGGCTGACTTCCAACAGTGCAGGGGCTGTTTTGGCAATGGTGCTCATGGCTTCAGCTTCGTGTTCATCAGCGCAGGTGCAGCTTGGGGTTGAGTGCATCGTTGAGGCCATCGCCCACCAAGCTGACTGACAACACCGTGAGAAAGATCGCGGCACCGGGGAAACTCACCGCCCACCAGCACTCCAGGATATTGCGCCGGTTGGAGCCGATCATCAGCCCCCAGCTCATGACGTTGGGGTCTGACAGGCCCAGGAAGCTCAAGCCAGCTTCAAACAGGATGGCGACACCGATGATCAGCGTTGCCGACACGATGAGTGGCGGCAGCGCATTGGGCAATATCTCGCGCAGCATCAGGCGCAGGTGGCTGGCCCCCATGGCACGCGCCGCGCTGACATATTCCAGGCCGCGCAGCCGCATGAACTCGGCCCTTGCCAGCCGCGCGGTACCCGTCCAGCTGACCATGCCGATGGCCAGAATCACCACGCCCAGCGATGGCTCGAACAGCGTGACCAACACCATGGCGAACAGCAGTGCCGGCAGCACCTGGAACAGCTCGGTCAGGCGCGACAGCAGGCTGTCGACCCAACCACCGAAATAGCCTGCCAGCGAACCCACGGTGACGCCAATGGACACCGTGATGACGGCTGCAGCCAGCCCAACCATCACCGTGGCACGGCCGCCGACCAACATCCCGGCCAGGATGTCGCGGCCCAGGTAGTCGGTACCCAGCCAAAGCTTGCGGTCTGTGAAGGGCTCAGTAAAAGGCGCGCCCATGATCTCGAAGGGCTTCACGCCATACAGGCCTGGCCCCAGCAGCATCACCAGGCTGATGCAGACCAGCAGGAGCAGCCCCAGCATGGCAGCCTTGTTGCGGCTGAACACGCGCCAGGCTTCCCGTAGCGGTGACAGCACCTGCAGGTTAGACGGTGTCGCGCTCATTTGCCACGCAGCCTTGGGTCGATCCAGCGGTAACTCAGGTCGGTTACAAGGTTGGCGACGATGACCAACATGGAAGAAAACGTCAGCACGCCCAACAGGGTGGGATAGTCGCGCCCATGAATGGCCCCCAGGGCCAGCGTGCCCAGGCCGGGCCAGCTGAACACGGTCTCCACCAGCACCGCGCCCGAGATCAGGTGGCCGAACTGGAGCCCGGCGATTGTCACCACAGGCATCAGGGCATTGCGCAAGGCATGTTTGAAGGTCACCATCCACTCGCTCAGGCCTTTGGCTCGCGCGGTGCGAATGTAGTCCGAGCCCAGCACTTCAAGCATGCTGGCTCGCGCCAGCCGGCTGTATTGCGCCAGATAGATGATGGTCAGGGTCAGCGCCGGCAATACCAGGTGATGCAGCACATCGACCACTGCACTCCAGCCCCCCAGACCGAACTGGCGCACATCGCGCATGCCGGCAATGGGCATGATGGGCCATACCTTACCAAAGAGGATCACCAGCAGGATGCCGGTCCAGAACACGGGCATGGCATAGCCCACCAGCGACAGTATGGTGACCGCACTGCTGGCAAAGCTGTCTGGCCGTCGGGAGGCGAAGACACCCAGCAAGGTGCCCACCACAATCGCAAAGACAAGGGCAGTGAGCACCAGCAGGATGGTCGGGCCGATGCGGTCCAGGATCAGGCCCGAAACCGGCTGGCTGTAGGTGTAAGACTGGCCCAGGTCCCCCCGCAGGCTCTTGCCAATGTAGGTGACGAACTGCACCGGTAGCGGCTGGTCCAGGCCATAGGCCTTTTTGATGCTGGCAATCACTGCCTCGTCACCGCCGCCCATCTCCCCAGCGATCACGCTGGCGGGGTCGCCAGGGGCGGCATGGATCAGCATAAAGTTAATGGCCAGCACAGCCACCAGCAAACCGGCAGCCCACGCCAGCCGGCGCATTAACGCAAATAATATGTGCATTAGCGTAGAGGCGGTTCAGGCCTTGACCGCAGTGGCCGTGATGCCGTCAGTCTGCCCCCAGATGCCGCCTGGCGGGTTGATGACTTTGGCGGCGTAGGCTTCGTAAAAGGTCTGCTCGTACAGGAACGCCACCGGACAATCTTCCACCACCGCCTTCTGCACCTGCTTGTACAACTCTTTGCGCTTGGCCAGGTTCATCTCCTGGCCGGCAGCGGCTAACCATTCGTCCACCTTAGGGTTGGTGTAGCTCTGGGTGTTGGACCAGATCACGCCCGGCTTGATGTTGGAACTCAGCCAGGTGCGGTGCACGCCAATCACCGGGTCGCCCCAGTTCCAGACCGAATCCAGACTCATCTCGAACTGCAGCGACGACACGCGCCGCGCCCAGGATGGGAAGTCCGGCGACTGCCGCAGGTTGACTTCTACACCGACTTTGGCCAGCGACACCTTCAGGTACTCTTGAATCGTCTTCTGGTCTGCATTGCCCGGAATGGCATCAAGGTCCAGCGTCAGCCGTACCCCGTTGGCTCCAGCTTTCAGGCCCGCATCATCAAACAGTTTGGCGGCCTTGGCCAGGTCGAGTTCGTACTTCTCCACATCGCCGATGTAGTACGGGCTGCCAGAAGCCAGAGGGCCGGTAGAGCGGCTGTTGATACCTCCCAGGATCGTGTTAAGAATGTACTGCTTGTCTACCGCAAAATTGATGGCCTGGCGCACACGCTTGTCGGCGAGTTTGGGGCTCTTGGTGTTGAAGGCGAGCCAGATCAGCGGCCCGATGGCGGGTGCAGCGCCCTTGACTACCACTGCGCCCGGTGTCTTGCGCACCCGCTCCAGCTCGCGCGGGTCTGTCACTGCCTGATGTACGTCGATCTCACCGCGCTCAAAGGCGAGCAGCAGGCTGCTCGAGTCTTTGAATAAGCGCACGATGACGCGATCGAGCTTGGGCTGGTCCTTGAGAAAGAAGCGGTCAAAGCGCTCCATGATGATGTACTCACCCGGCTTGTGCTCCACCAGCTTGAACGGGCCAGAGCCCACCGGGTTGCCGTTGCGCGGGTGGATCTTGACATCGGTGCCATCGCCAAAAATATGTTTGGGGATGATGGGCGTGAGCGATGTCGACATCGCCAGCAGCACGGCCGGGTGCGGCTCGGATAGCCGAATTACCGCTGTGCGGGTGTCGCTGATCGTGACCGCGTTGACTGGGCCATACATGGTCTTGAATGGGTGGTTGTCGCGGATGGTTTCAATGGAGAACTTGACGTCTTCTGCTGTGATCTGCTTGCCGTCATGGAACACGGCGTCCTTGCGCAGCACCAGCGACACGCTGCGGTTGTCTGGCGACAGCGTCCAGCTCTCTGCCAAGTAGGGCTGTGGCTTCCAGTTCTTGTCCATGCGGATCGGCGAGGCAAACAGCTGGGCCGCCGGCATCATGGTGGCAATGCCGCTTTGCACTGCCGAGTTGAGGTGGCGTGGCGTCTGCGTGCTGCCGATCACCAGCACGCCGCCTTTGGCGGCCTGGGCCGCAACGTCGAACGGGATACCAAAAATGCTGCCGGCAGTGAGGGCGGCGCCAGTGGATAGCAAGCTACGGCGGTCGATGACGGTCATGGTGTTATAGCTCCGAGACTACGAAGCTTGGAGACTACACGATCGCTTGTCGACTGTGGCGCTATTGAAGGTGCCAGCAGCTGGTATTTTGTGGTGCCAGACGATGATTCCCGCCAATATGACTGGTCTCGACTGCATCAAGCTCATGATAATCATTGAGCGTCTTTCAATTGATTCCTTTTTTTATAGGTCTGCCCATGACGTCAACTTTCCCGCATGACTACCCCACCGCCCGTCTGGCATTTCGGGAAGCTGCCATTCATGCCAACGCCCAGTTGGACAAATTGGTTCACCCTCAACAGGGGCGCCAGGGCGAGGAGCTGGCCATCGATCTGGCGTGGTTGGGCCCAAGGGGCGCACGCAAAGTATTGGTCAGCGTTTCTGGCACGCATGGCATTGAAGGTCTGTATGGCAGTGGCTGCCAAGTGGGCTGGCTGATGCAGCGGGCCGGTCAGGCTTTGCCCTCGGACACTGCCGTTCTGTTGGTGCATGCGCTGAACCCCTATGGCTTCTCCTATTTACGACGGGTCAACGAAGACAACATCGACATCAACCGAAACTGCATAGACTTCTCCGATCCATTGCCGGCCAACCCGGACTATGAAACTGTCCATCCGTGGCTGCTGCCGCCGCAATGGGACGAGCGCAGCCAGTTGCAATTGAAGGCGCAGCTCTTGGCATACGCAGAGCGGGTTGGGGTCCGGGCCGCGTCCAAGGCGATCAGCGGCGGGCAGCACCATCATGCGGATGGCGTCTTTTATGGCGGTCAGGCGCCATGCTGGTCAAACCAGCAACTCCAAGTCTTGGCCTCCCGTTATTTGCAGACGGCGCAGGTCATCGCGGTGCTCGATCACCACACCGGTCTGGGGCCGGCAGGGCACACAGAGTTGATTTGCCGACACCCTGTGGGTTCAAGGTCGCTTGAACTGGCCCGCCAGTGGTGGGGCGCTGATGTGACATCGCCTGCCCTGGGCGAGTCCGCTACCGTCGTGGTCAGTGGCAATGTGCGGATGGCGTTTGAGGTTTTGTGCCCTCAGGCGCGTGTCGTAGCGATTGCCCTTGAAGTGGGCACGCAAGCCCAAGCACTGGTTCGCCACGCCTTGTTTGCCGACAACTGGTTGTACCAGCGGGGTCAGCCGCATTCGGCGCAAGGCGATGTCATCCGGCAACAGGTGAGAGATGCCTTTTTCGTGGACACGCCGGCCTGGCGCGATGGCGTGTTTCAACGGGCCATGCAGCTCTGGCAACAAGCCATTGATGGGCTGCAGGCTGCGGCCTAAGCTCAGGCTTTCACGTTCATGTCGGTGTACGCGTCCACCGGACCCCAGATGCCCGCTGGGCGATCGACTACCTTGGTAAGGTAGGCGCTGGCAATGCCAATTTCGAACAAGAAAGCAACCGGACAGTCATCTACCACCCGTTTTTGCATGTCCACGTACAGCGCCTTGCGCTTGGCAGGGTTCATCTCTTTGCCGGCTGCCGCCAGCAACTCGTCGACTTTGGGGTTTGAATAACTCTGTGTGTTGGACCAGATCACACCGGGCTTGATGTTTGAACTTAGCCATGTGCGGTGCACCCCGATCACTGGATCGCCCCAGTTCCAGACATTGTCTGACGCCATGTCGAATTGCAGTGATGAGATGCGCCTCGCCCAAGTGGGAAAGTCGGGTGAGGTTCGAACGTTGACGTCGATCCCCACTTTAGCCAGTGCCACCTTCACGTATTCCTGGATGATGGGGGCCTCTGGCAGGCCGGGCAGGTAGTCGTAGTCGATCGTCTGGCGCACGCCGTTTACACCGGGTTTGAGACCGGCGTCGTCCAGCAACTTGCGAGCCTTGTCGAGATTGAAGTCGTAACGTTCAACGTCCTTGGTATAGAAAGGGCTACCCGAGACGATCGGTCCGGTCGCCCTGGTGTGAACGCCCCCAAGCAGCGTCTCGATCAAGTACTTTTTGTCGAGGGCATAGTTGATGGCCTGGCGCACCCGCTTATCGGCCAGCTTGGGGCTCTTGTTGTTGAATGCGAGCCAGGTCAATGGCCCCAGGGCAGGTGCTTCCCGCGTGACCAGTGTCGCGTTGGACATCTTGCGTACGCGCGCTTGCGAGGCAGGGTCTCGCGCGGAGGAATGGACGTCGATCTCGCCACGTTCGAAGGCGATCATCAGGCTGGAAGGGTCCTTGAACGTGCGCACAATGATGCGATCGAGCCGCGGCAAGCCCTTGAGGAAGAAACGGTCAAAGCGGTCAAGGATGATGTGCTCACCCTGTTTGAACTCGACCAGTTTGAACGGGCCTGAACCTATCGGACTGGCGTTGCGTGGATGGATTTTGAGGTCAGGGCCGTCGCCATAGATGTGTTTGGGAATGATGGGTGTCAGCGATGTCGACATGGCGAGCAGCAGGGCCGGATGAGGCTCAGCCAAGCGCACCACAGCCGTATGGGGGTCGACAATGGTGACCGCGTTGACCGGCCCGTACATGGTCTTGAAGGGGTGGTTGTCGCGGATCGCCTCAATTGAAAATTTCACATCATCTGCGGTCACCGGTTTGCCATCGTGAAACACTGCATCCTTGCGCAGGAACAGGGTCACGCTGCGGTTGTCCTCAGACAATGACCAGCGTTCGGCCAGGTAGGGCTGGGGCTTCCAGTCCTTGTCCATGCGGATGGGCGAGGCGAACAACTGCGCTGCGGGCAGCATGGTCCCCAAGCCACTTTGCACTGCGGAATTGAGGTGGCGCGGGTTCTCTGCCGTACCGATCACCAGCACGCCGCCCTTGGCAGCCTGTGCTGCCACCTCCAGGGGAATGCCAAAAATGCTGCCGGCTGTGAGGGCTGCGCCCGCTTGCAAAAGGTGTCTACGGTCAATCCTGCTCAAGGTCTGCTCCTTATAGTAAAAATACGAAAATATCCGGGTCCAACGATCACCCATTTATAAGCAAATGCCGCGCTGCAGCAGTTTTGCCATGCCGGCGCAAGCCCTGGGCAGCTCGAAAGACGAATACATGCGGTCATCTACTCCAACCGCGCAAGCTAGTCCCGGGCGGTGACCACCATTGCACCCAGCCGCATGCGTTTGTGCAATCGCCCCAAGCCTCAATTGCATTGGCAGAAAGTGACAATTTTTTTAAAGGCCACCCGGTGGGATGCATCAGGCCGATTTCGTCCATTTGCTATCAAATAAATAGCCAAAACCCCAGTAAAGACGGGGGCTAGAGGCCAATTTTGCATATGGATTCCCGGTCGTAGCCGGGAATGACGGCGCTGGGGCGGGAATGAAGAGAAGCAGCGTCATCCTTGCGCAGGCGGGGATCCAGGCCAGCCAGCCTGACAGCCGCAGCCTCAGGACACCGTCTGGTAGTACAGATTCTGCGGGTGCTTGGCCTGGGCGAAGAACAGCCAGCGTTCGGCCAGCAGGCCGGGGGCTTGCAGCAGGGCGGCCAGCAGCCAGGGCCAGGCACCGGCGTTGACTAGGCCCCAGCCCATCAGCAGCACCGGCAGGCCAAAAGCCAGCAGCTGGAAGCCCCAGCGCACATGCCGCAAGGCCGCGGCGCTGGCGCCGTGGAAGAACTCGCGCGTGTTGAACGAGCCGGCCGACATGCCCATGGACTTTTGCACCAGGCGCTCACTGCGGATGCCGGTGGCCGACTGCAGGTTGGATTTATGGCGCAACAGGCTGTTGCGGCGCAGGCTTAAGCGGCGGGTGGCCCAGGCCAGCCAGGTCACCGTGAAGGCCCAGGGGCCAGTGGCCCGCAGCAGCGCCTGCTCACCGCTCAACGCGGCCAGTGCGCAGCCCAGCACCAGCCCGGCCGACAGGCCGATCAAGATGAAGTTAACGACGGTCAGTGGATGGGCCCACTCCTCGATGAAGCGCAGGCAGGCGTAAATCATGGCGGTGCAGTACCACAGGGCCACAGCACTTAGCAGCACCAGCACTGGCAGCCAGACCGTGGCCAGCGCGCCACTACCGACATTACCAACACTACCGACGCTCCCGCCACCCGCCAGCACCAGCCACCACAGCGCCACCAGTGCGATGAAGGCCGGCAACAGGATGACCTCGCGCGACATCCAGGAGGTGCGCCACATCAGCACCGCGCGCCAGGCGCGCATCTTGTGGCCCAGGTGCAGAAACGACGCCGCCAGGCCCGCCAGCAGCAGCAGCTCGGCCAGGCCGATGGCCGCCAGCACAAAGCCGCTGGCCATGGGCACGCCCAAAAGCAGCGCCAGCGCCATCAGCACCAGCAGGCCCTGCCCGGTGCCGGCCAGGGTGGTGAAAAACAGAATCGAAAAAGCGGGATGCATGGTGCTTCAGCTTTCCTTGGC
>CAJAXU010000313.1 GCA_903948045.1 uncultured beta proteobacterium
GACTGGGAAAACCCGACGCTGGGCGCCTGGGGCCTGGGCTGGGAAGTCTGGCTCAACGGCATGGAGGTCACGCAGTTCACCTACTTCCAACAAGTCGGCGGCATCGACTGCAAGCCGGTCACCGGGGAGATTACCTACGGGCTGGAACGCCTGGCGATGTACCTGCAGGGGGTGGACAACGTCTACAAACTGCAATGGACCGACAGCATGAGCTATGGCGACGTTTACCTGCAAAACGAGAAAGAGCAGTCGGCCTACAACTTCGAGCACTCGGACGCCGACTTCCTGTTCACCGCCTTCACTGCGCACGAGAAACAGGCCAAACACCTGATCGAGGTGCAGCTGGCCCTGCCAGCCTATGAGCAGGTGCTCAAGTGTGCGCACAGCTTCAACCTGCTCGACGCACGCGGCGCGATCAGCGTCACCGAGCGCGCCGCCTACATGGGGCGGATCCGCAACCTGGCGCGCAGCGTGGCGCAAAGTTACCTGGACAGCCGGGAGCGACTGGGCTTCCCGATGGCGCCACGCGCCTGGGTGGAACAGATGAGCGGGAGGGCTGCGTGATGAGTACCGACAACCTGCTAGTGGAACTGTTTGTGGAAGAGTTGCCGCCCAAGGCGCTCCAGAAACTGGGCGACGCCTTTGCCCAAGAAATGGCGGCACAGCTGCGGGCCCAGGGGCTGGCCACCGCCGAGTCGGTGGTGACACCATTTGCGTCGCCGCGCCGGCTGGCGGCGCACATCAGCCAGGTCTGGCGTAAGGCGGCGGACAAGGCGGTGTCGCAAAAACTGATGCCTGTCAGCGTCGGCCTCGATGCCCACGGGAAGCCGACAGCCGCCCTGCTCAAAAAGCTGCAGGCGCTGGGGGCCGACCTGTCGGACCCGGCCGCGGCAGTGGCAGCGTTGCGCTGCGCACCCGACGGCAAGAGCGAGGCCCTGTTTTATGACAGCCTGGTCACGGGTGCGACCCTGGACAGCGGCCTGCAAAAAGCGCTGGAAGAGGCGCTGGCCAAACTGCCGATCCCGAAGATGATGAGCTACCAGCTGGAGACCGATTGCGAGCTGCCGGGCTGGAGCAGCGTGCATTTTGTGCGGCCGGCGCACGGCTTGTTGGCGTTGCATGGCAGCACCGTGGTGCCGGTTAAGGTGCTCGGGCTGAGCGCCAGCAACCAGACCCAGGGCCACCGCTTCGAGGCGCGCGTGTCGCCGGTGGTGATTGGCCATGCCGACGCCTATGCTGCCACGCTGGGCCACGATGGCGCGGTGATCGCCAGCTTTGCCGAACGGCGTTTTGCCATCGTCAGCCAGTTGGCCAACGCCGCCGAAAAGCTCGGCCCCGGCTACCAAGTGCTGATGGACGATGCGCTGCTCAATGAGGTGACCGGCCTGGTCGAGCGGCCGAATGTGCTGGTCTGCAGTTTTGACGAGGAATTTCTGGGTGTGCCGCAGGAGTGCCTGATCCTGACGATGCAGGCCAACCAGAAGTATTTCCCGCTGCTGGATGGCGCCGGCAAGTTGACCAGCCGCTTTCTGGTGGTGAGCAATATCAGCCCGGCCGACGCTAGCGCGGTGATTGGTGGGAACGAGCGGGTGGTGCGGCCTCGGTTGGCCGACGCCCAGTTCTTCTTCAACCAGGATCGCAAGAAAACACTGGCGTCCCGCGTCGACGGCCTGTCCAAGGTGGTCTACCACAACAAGCTGGGCAGTCAGGGCGAACGCATGGCACGCGTGCGCAGTATTGCGGGCAGCATCGCGCAGCAACTCGGCGACGCGGCGCTGGTGGCCAGCGTCGACACTGCAGCCCAACTGGCCAAGACCGATCTGCTGACCGACATGGTGGGCGAGTTCCCTGAGCTGCAAGGCACCATGGGCGCCTACTACGCGCGCCATGACGGCCTGGGCGACGAAATCGCCACCGCGATCGAGGACCATTACAAACCGCGCTTCGCCGGGGATACCCTGCCGCGCAACACAGCGGGGCTGGTGCTGGCCTTGGCCGACAAGCTGGAAACCCTGGTCGGTATGTTCGGCATTGGCAACCTGCCCACCGGTGACAAGGACCCGTTTGCGCTGCGCCGCCACGCGCTGGGTTTGATTCGCATGCTGATAGAGCGCGACCTGCCACTAGGGCTGGACGCGCTGATCGCGCAGGCCGCCCCAGCGTTTGGCGGGCAGATTGGCAGTGTGGCGCAGCCGCTGGCCCAGTTCATTGACGACCGCTTGGCCGGCGCACTGCGCGAGCAGGGCTTCCATGCGCAGGAGGTCGATGCGGTGCTTGCGCTGCGGCCGCAGCGCCTGGGCGATGTGCCGCGCCGGCTCGCGGCCGTGCGCGCCTTTGCCGAATTGCCCGAGGCGCCGGCACTGGCTGCCGCCAACAAGCGCATTGGCAACATCCTCAAAAAAGCGCCCGAGGTGGACGCCCACGTCAGCCTGGTGCTGCTCAAGGAGCCGGCTGAAATCGCCCTCTACACAGCCATGCAGCAGGTGCTGCCACACGCGCAGGCGTTGTTTCAGGGCGGCGATTACACCGGGTCGCTTCAGGCGCTGGCCGCGCTGCGGGTGCCAGTGGACGCCTTCTTTGATGGCGTCATGGTGAACGCCGATGAGCTGGACCTGCGGCTGAACCGGCAGGGCCTGCTCAAGAGCCTGTTTGAGGCCATGAATCGCGTCGCCGACCTGTCCCGGCTGGCGACCTGAGGCACCCGCATGAAGCTTGTGATTCTGGACCGCGACGGCACCATCAATGAAGACAGTCCCGACTACGTGAAGTCGCCTGAAGAGTGGATGCCGCTGCCCGGCGCGCTCGAAGCGGTGGCCCGGCTCAACCACGCCGGCTGGCATGTGGTGGTGGCCTCCAACCAGTCGGGGCTTGGGCGCGGCCTGTTCGACGTGTCCACGCTCAATGCGATGCACGCCAAGATGCACCGCATGCTGGCGGCCGTTGGCGGTCGGGTGGACGCGGTTTTTTACTGCCCGCACGGCCCAGAAGAGCGCTGCCGCTGCCGCAAACCCGAGCCTGGCCTGTTTGAGCAGATTGGCGAGCGTTACGGCATTGATCTGCGGGGCGTGCCTGCCATCGGCGATTCGCCGCGTGATGTGCTGGCTGGCATGGCCGTGGGCTGCGAGCCGCACTTGGTGTTGACTGGCAAAGGCGCGGTCTATGCCGGGCGCAGCTTGCCGGACACCTTGCCAGCAACAACCCGTGTGCACCAGGATTTAGCGGCCTTTGCCGATGCCTTGATCGCGCGGAGCCAACACTCGTCATGAACCTGATCCGCTCCATACTGCATATGGCGTGGATGCTCGTCACTGTTATCCCTTGGGGCTTGGCCCTTGTGCTGCTGTCGCTGCGGGTGCGCGGCCCGGCGCTGTGGTGGTTTGCCGTCAACTGGATGCGGGTGGTGATGTGGGGCACCCGCGTCATCCTCGGGGTTCGGTTTCGGGTGCAGGGCATGGCGCACCTGCCGGACGGGGCATCGAGCCCGGCAGTGTTGCTGGTGAAACACCAGTCCACGCTGGAAACCCTGCTGCTGCCGACCCTGATGCCGCATCCGCTGGCTTTCGTCTTCAAGCGCGAACTGCTCAAAATCCCGTTCTTTGGCTGGTCGATGGCGCGGCTGGACATGATCCACATCGACCGCGAATCGCGGGCTCAGGCGCTCAAGCATGTGGTCGGCCAGGGCAAGGTGCTGCTGGCCCAGGGGGTCTGGATCATCATGTTCCCGGAGGGCACCCGCATTGCGCGCGGCGAAAAGGGCACCTACCAGACGGCGGGTACCCGGTTGGCTGTGGAGACCGGCGCGCCGGTGATTCCGATCGCCGTGGCCTCGGCGCGCTGCTGGCCGCGCAAGGGTTTCGTCAAGTCGCCTGGGTTGGTCGATGTATCGATCGGACCGGCCATGCCCAGTGCCGGCCGCGATCCCAAGGCCCTGATGCGCGAGGTGGAGGCCTGGATCGAGGCCGAGATGCGTCGGCTCGACCCCGAGGCCTACCGCTGACCGCCTTGCCATGCACCCGCTGCTGCGCTACACGCTCGATCTTTTTGAGCAAAATGCCCCGCCAGCCCCCGTCAATGCTCAGCCTATTGCTATTCAATCAGTAGCAAATAGCCTATTTCAAGCCGGTAGTCGGCTAGACGAGGTCACCCCACCCGCGCGCTGTGCGCACCCGCAGGCCAACCGCGAAGCCCGGCTGGGCGAGGCACTGGTGGGCTACCAGCTCAAGCGCGGCAAGCGCCGCACCATCGGTTTTTCGGTCGGCCCGGACGGGCTGGTGGTCAGCGCGCCCAAGTGGACGCCGCTGTACCAGATCGACGCCGCACTGGCTGAAAAGTCGGCCTGGGTGGTGCGCAAGCTCGGCGAAACCCGACTCCGCCATGAGCGTCTGCAGGCCAGCCGTATCGACTGGCGAGATGGCGCCAGCCTGCCCTATTTGGGGCAGACGGTGCGCCTGGTGCTGGACCCGAGCCATGCGTTTGGCGCCGGCGGTGGTGCACTGCTGTCCGACGCGGATGGCGAACCGCAGCTGCACCTGGCGCTGCCGCACGCTGCGGCGCCCGAGCAAATCCGCGATGCGGTGCAGGCCTGGCTGATGCGTCAGGCCAAGACCCTTTTCCAGCAGCGCTTGGACCACTTTGCGCCGCAGCTGCAGGTGCAGTGGCGCAAGCTGTCACTCAGCAGTGCTGGCACGCGCTGGGGCAGCGCGCGGGCCGATGGCTCGATCCGCTTGCATTGGCGCCTGGTGCATTTCCGGCTGGCGGTGATCGACTATGTGGTGGTGCATGAGCTCAGCCACCTGCGCGTGATGGACCACAGCCCGCGTTTTTGGGACACCGTGCGCACCGTCGTGCCGGACTATGCCCAGCTGCGCGGCCAGCTCAAGGACGAGGCCATCCCGCGCTGGCTGTAAGACGGCAGGCGGGGCGTTGGGTCAGGGTTGCTTGGTAGGCAGCGCCGGCTGGCGCGCCTCGCGCCGTGCCACCCAGACGGTGGCCACGCTGATCAGCAGACCACCGGCGATGGTGTTGAGCGCCGGTACATCGCTGAATACCAGCCAGCCCATGATGGCCGCCCACACCAGTTCGAGAAACTTGGCCGACTGCGTGGCCGAGATATCAGCTGACAGGAGTGAGCGGGTCAAGCAATAGTGGCTGGCACTGCCCAATGCCCCGCAGGCCAGAAAAATCAACCATTCCAGTGCGGTCGGCGCTTGCCAGTTTGGCAAGGCCAGCGGCAGGCTGAAAAGTGACACGGTGATCGCCTGCCATAGCAGGATAGTGCCGGTGTTTTCATAGCGGGTCAGCGCCTTGGTCACCAAAAACGAGGCAGCAAACAGCGGCGCGGAGGCAAGCATCGTCAGGTGGTAGATGCCATTGCCGCCCGAGCTGGCCGCCAGCTTGGGGCCGACCACGATCAGAACTCCGACGAAACCTAGCAGTGTGGCCAGCCAGCGCTCCCAGCGCATGGGTTCGCGAAAAAAAATGTAGGCGCCGAGCATGATGAACAGCGGCGTGGTGAAACTGATGGCCGTGGTGTCCGCCAGTGAGATGTGCGGCAAGGCCAGAAACCACAGGCAAAGGGCCACCGTGTGCAGCGCCCCACGTAAAAACTGCCCGCCCACCTGCTGTGGGCGGTAGGCGGCCAAGCCGTTGGCCCAGACCATGGGCAGCAGCACCAACAGGCCGAAGACATAGCGCAAGAACTGAGTCTGAAACGGGTCGATCTGTAACGACAGCAGCCGCATCAGCACATTGAGTGCGGTGAACATCAGCCCGGCTGCCGCGGCCCACAGCAGGCCGCGGGTGGCATCCGGTAAATGCAGCGTACGGCGCTGGACGCTGGTATGGATGCGGTGTTGCCAGCGCCTCAACCAGGCGTGATTCTGTGCAGGTTTGGCCCGTTCAGGCAGCATTGACGTGTTCGGTCTCGCCGAATGCCAGGGCGGCGACCTGGGTCGAGAAGCGGTAAATGCCATCGCTGTCCAGCCGACGTCGCAGGCGCCCGTCATGCCACAGCAGGTGCAGGTGGGCGATTGATTCGCCCATGGCAAAGGTGGTCTGGTGCAGGTCGAGCGCGCGCTTGAACAGCACTGGCAGCACCTCGGCCGCGCTGCAGGGTCGCTCAGCACAGGCGGCCAGCACCTCGCTCAGGCGCTCGGCGTGATGCTCGTGTAACTGCTGGATACGCCGGTGCAGACCGGTGAAGGGCTTGCCGTGCGAGGGCAGGGTCAGTGTGGCGGCGTCCAGCGGACCAAACCGGTCAATTGAGTCCAAGAACTGGCGCAGCGGGTTGGCCTCGGGCTCCTGGTCGTAAACACTGACATTGGTGGAGATGCGCGGCAGCATCATGTCGCCGCCGATCAGCAGGCCAAGCCCGGGGCAGTGCAGTGAGATGTGTTCGGGTGCGTGGCCGTAGCCGCTGATGCAGTGCCAGACCTGCCCACCGATGGCCAGTTTGTCGCCATCTTGCATGCGGCGGTACATGCCAGGCATAGCCGGCACCAGCGAGGGGAAGTACGTGGAGCGGGCCGCCACCTGCGCCATCGAGTCCGGATCGTTCAGGCCGTGCAGGGCAAAGAATGCGGCAGCCGATTCGCCACCAAAACCGGTCGGTCCCAGGGTGCCGATGCGCGCCATGCAGTAATCTGTGGCGCTGATCCACAGCGGCGCCTGCCAGCGCTCGCACAGCCAGTGCGCCAACCCCACATGATCGGGGTGCATGTGGGTGACGATCACCCGCAAAATCGGCAGGCCGTCTAGCTCTTGGGCAAAAATCTGTTCCCACTGGGCGCGGGCCGCATCATGGCTGATGCAGCAGTCGACCACGCTCCAGCCTGGCGCGCCATCGATCTCGTCGCGCAGCAGCCACAGATTAATGTGGTTCAGGGCAAACGGCAGCGCCATGCGGATCCATTTCACCCCCGGCGCCACCTGCACGGCGGTGCCCGGCGCAGGCAGGGTATCGCCCAGCGGGTAATGCAGCTGTTTCTCCAGTTCGTTCAATGTGGCTCCTGAATTACGACATAATTGACGTTTACGTAAACGTCAACTGAACCAGCGGATTGTAGGCTTCAGGGCAGAGACTGGCAGTCACCTTCAGCACGCGATCCGGTACGCACACTTTATGGCGACCACCTACAGCATCAGTGATCTGGCCCGGGAGTTCGACCTGACCACCCGTGCCATGCGCTTTTATGAAGACATGGGGTTGCTGCAGCCCGAGCGCTCCGGCCCGGGCGGCCGCAACCGCGTCTACAGCGGCCGCGACCGGACCCGTCTCAAGCTCACCCTGCGCGCCAAACGCCTGGGCCTGAGCCTGACCGAAGCCAAAGACATCATCGACATGTACGACAGCCCGCGCGACACCGGGCTGCAACTGGAGAAATTTTTGCAAGTGCTGGCCCAGCACAAAAAGCAACTCGAAGAACAGATGGCCGACCTGCAAGC
>CAJAXU010000314.1 GCA_903948045.1 uncultured beta proteobacterium
GGTACAGCGCTTCAAAGCCGGCCTGCTCGGCCACCAGCGCGGTCAGCGCGTCAAAGATGCCGGGGGCCAGCAGGGCTTGCGGCTGGGTCAGCCGGGATTTCAATGTATTCATGGGGCGCATTGTGTCACCGCCGTTTGCGCGGCAATCCGGCCGCCCGCCACGGCGCTGAGCAGACCATTCCCTGACAGATAGCCCCAGACCGCATTGCCCGAGACGCCGCGTGCCGCGCCGCCGGCCGCCAGCAGGTTGGGCAGCGGGCTGCCATCCTCGCGCAGCACCCGGCAGTGGGCGTCGATGTCTAGGCCGCCCTGGGTGTGGAACAGCGCGCCGGTCACTTTGACGGCATAGAACGGGGCTTGCAGCGCCCGCTTGGGGTTTGCCTCGGCCGCACCGTCTTTTGTATCAAATCGGCCGATAGCCCTTGTCGTACTTGAATAGTTTGATATTATTTTTGAAACATCGGCGCCAATCAGGGTTGCCAGTGCCTCAGCGTCAGCACAGGTTTTGACCGCGCCGGCGGCCTCGGCGTCGACAAAGTCGGGAAAGCCGCGCGCCAGCGCCAGGATCGGGCCGTCAAACACATTCCAGGCCACGCCGCCCGGCTGCGCCAGCACATGCACGGCGGCCTCGGAGTAGCCGCCGGTCTCGTCGTGAAAACGCTCGCCCCGGGCATTGAGCTGGATGCCGCCTTCCATCATCAGGGCCCAGCTGACCAGCGTGCCGTGCGGCGTGGCCCAGGAGCCGTGCCCCTGGTAGCCGCCGAGGTCTGCCAGTCGCGCACCCAGGGCGCGGCCCCAGGCAATGGCGCTGCCGTCGTTACCAGTGTGCCCGGCAAAGGGGGCGTCGCGCATCTCCGGCAGCAGCTCGCGCACCATGGCGGAATTGCCGCCAAAGCCATTGCAGGCCAGCACCAGCAGGTCGCAGCGCAAATGCTCCAGCGTGCCGTCGGGCCGTTCGTAGCTCAGGCCGGTAACGCGCTGCCCCGCATCCACCCACAGGGTGCGCACGGTGGCTTCGGTCAGCAGGTCGGCCCCGGCGGCCAGGGCAGCCCGTTCCAGTTGGGTCACCAGCGCCGCGCCGGTCTTCTCAGGCACGGCGTGCATGCGCCGCAGGCTGTGGCCGGGGTACAGAAAGCCGTCTAACACCTGCAGCGTGATGCCGTGCCGCTCGGCCAGCTGGTCCAGCGCCGGGCCGATGGCCTGGGCGTAGGCCTCGACCAAGTGCGATGCGGCCGTGCCGTGCGCCTTGCTCTGGATGTCTTGCGCAAACAACGCTGGGCTGTCGCCGCTGATGCCGGCCTCGCGCTGCATGCGGGTGCCGGGTGCCGGGATGAAGCCGGACGACAGCGCGGTGGAGCCGCTCGGGCTGGCATCGCGTTCCAGCAGCAGGCAGTCCAGGCCAGCATCGCGCAGTGTCAGTGCGGTGACCAGACCGCAGGCACCAGCGCCAACGATCGCCACCGTGACATGGGGCGCGTCGGCGGGCGGGGTACCCGGTTGGATGGCGGGGGCAGCAGACATGGGGTTTACCTCGTCGAGGGGGTGGCTGGTGGGTTGGCTGGTACGCTGGCTGGCGGCGCCGCCAAGCGTTGCTTGAGCTGGTTGAACAGGCCGCCGGCGCGCACCATGGCCATCAGGAAGTCGGGCACCGGTTCGCAGGCCAAGCGACCGCTTAGGGTCGAAACCACGCCCGAGCCTTGTGGCTCTAAGACCAGCCGCTCTCCTTCTTGTAGCAATTCGGCCTGCGGGCAGGTCAGCAGCAGCAGCCCGACATTGAAAGCATTGCGGAAGTACAGCCCGTTGTAGGACGGCGCGATGACCGCCGCCACACCCAGGTGCACCAACGCGGCAGCGGCCTGCTCGCGCGACGAGCCGATGCCGAAATTGGGCCCGGCGACGATCACATCGCCGCGCTGCACGCTGCCAGCGAACTCGGGCCGAACGCTCTCCAGGCAGTGCGGCGCAATGCCTTCGATACCGAGCTTCATGTAGGCGCCGGGCGCCAGCACATCGGTGTCGATGTCGGCGCCAAAGCGCCAGACCCGGTGCCCTGGCGCAGCGTGGGCGTCTTGAAGGGTTGCGGTCGCACTCATGCGCTGACTCCGGCGCTGGCAAAGGCGCGCGGGTCGCTGATGCGGCCGGTGATGGCGGAGGCGGCCACGGTATAGGGTGAGGCGAGGTAGACCTGGGCCTCGGCCGAGCCCATGCGGCCCTTGAAGTTGCGCGCCGTGGTCGAGATCACGGTGCTGGCGCCGCCCAGGGCGTCGCCATAGCCGGCACAGGCGCCGCAGGCGGTGGCGCCGATTTCGGCGCCGGCGTCGCGCAGCACTTGCATCACGCCTTCCTGCTCGGCCAGTCGCTGGTCGTGCTGGCTGGCTGGTGCCACGATCAGCTTCACACCAGGGGCGGCACGCTGGCCGCGCAGCACGCTGGCGGCGGCGCGCAGGTCGTCGAGCTTGGCACCGGTGCAAGCGCCGATGTAGGCCACATCGACCGGTAGCCCGGCCCAGCGCGTCACGTCGCCGGCGTTGGCCGGGCTGTGCGGTGCCGCCACCTGCGGCACCAGTGTGCTGGCGTCAAAGTCATGCCGGGTCAGCGCGGCGCCGGCGTCGGTACACCAGTGTTCGGTGTCGCCCACTTCGGCGCCGGTGGCGCGCAGCCAATCCCTGGTGGTGGCGTCGGGCGCGATCAGCCCCACCTGCGAGCCGAGCTCGGCGCTCATGTTGGACAGGGTCATGCGCTCCTGCATGCCCAGGGCCTGCACCGTGTCGCCGGCAAATTCGATGGCCTGGTATTGGCCACCGTTCATGCCGAAGCGGCCGGTCATGTGCAGCATCATGTCCTTGGCGCAGACACCGGTGGCCAAGCGGCCCTGCCAAACCATCTGGATGGTCTGCGGCACGCGCAACCAGATCTCACCAGTGACCACCACGCCCAGCATCTCGGTGCTGCCGACGCCGAACATATAGGCACCAAAGGCGCCGCCAGTGGGCGAGTGCGAGTCGCCGCCCACGCAGAACAGGCCGGGCCGGATGTGGCCACCCTGTGGCACCACCACATGGCAGATGCCCTGGCCGTCGTAGACATGGGGCAGGGCTTGCTCGCGCGCCCAGTCGCGGGCGATTTTGACGATGCGGCGCGACTCCTCGTCGCGTTCAGGCACATAGTGGTCCATCACCAGCACCACCCGCGACGGGTCCCAGATCGAGGCCCCGAGCTCTTCCAGCATGGGTTTGAGCCGGCGCGGCCCCGAGGAGTCGTGGAACATGGCCAGGTCGACCCGGCAGTTGACGATCTCGCCGGGGCTGACATGGTCGCGCCCGGCGGCGCGCGCAATCAGTTTTTGGGCCAGCGTGCTGGCCGGCGGGGGCATGGGGGTCATGGCGAGCTTGTTTGCATGGGGGTGATGGGCACTGCCGGGCGGCTTAACCCGACAGGTTTTCTTGGACCGAAATGGTGGCGTTGCTGCTGCCCACCTGCGAGATCTCCATTTGGTACTCGTAGCGGTCTGGCCGGTACAGGCCGTGCAGCCACTGCACGGGCCGGTCCTGCGTGTCAAACACCAGGCGGCGCACAGCGAGCAGCGCAGTGCCCACCGCCACATCGAGCTCTCGTGCCACTTCAGCATCGGCTTGTCGTGCCGACACCGTCTGATGGGCGCGGCCGAGCTCGACGCCCGACTCTTCGAGCAGGCGCAGGATCGGTTTGTTGCCGAGTTCGAGTCGACCGAAGCTGCTGGCCAGTTCTTCCGGCACATAGGTGGTGATGTGCGACAGTGGCCCTTCGGGCAGACTGCGCCGTCGCACCCCCTTGCGGACCTTGGCACCCACTGGAATTTGCAGCGCCGCGGCAATGCTGGGCGATGCGCGGATGGTGCGCCACTCGATCACTTTGACTGAAGTGCGCAGGCTGGCCGTGACGATTTTCTCTAGCAGGCCAATGAGCCGGCTGGTCTTGCCGGACCCGGACGGGTTGGCCGCGCCCTCAGCCGGACTGGCGGTGGCCGGTGCCGGCCGGGTGCCCCGCCCGGCCTGGCGAATGATCAGGCCCTCGGTGGCCAGTTGCTCCAGCGCGCGACGCACCGTGACCCGGCCAGCGCTGAACTGGCGGCTCAGCGCGGTTTCGGCCGGCAGGCCGTCGGCGAACTGGCCCTCGTTCAGTTGCTCGCGCAACACCAGGTAGATCTGGTGGTACTTGGGCAAGGGCAGGGTCGTGTTCATGGGGCATCATCAACGCGCCGTGAAGCCGCCGTCAGCACAGATCACCTGGCCGGTGATGAAGGAGGCACGGTTCGACAGCAGAAAGCTCACCAATTCAGCGATTTCGCGGGGCTGGCCCAGCCGACCCATGGGAATGGTTTGGTACATGGCGGCCAGCGCCACCGGGTCGGCCAGCACACCGGCGACCATGGCGGTCTCGACTGGCCCGGGGCCTACCGAATTGACGCGGATGTTCTGCTCGGCCCATTCCAGCGCCAATGACTTGACCATGCCGTTGAGCCCGGCCTTGGAGGCGGCGTAGGCCGCGCCGCGCGCGTGCCCGACCAACCCGATCTGGCTGCTGATCACCACCACGCTGCCCGGCTGGCCGGCGCTGCGGCGCATTTGCGCGATGGCAGACCGGGTCAGCACAAAGGTGGCGGTCAGGTTGAGGTCCAGCGTCTGGCGCCATTCCTCAAGCGTGGTGTCGTTCGAGCCTTTCTTGACAAACATGCCGGCGCAGCAGGCCAGGGCGTCGAGCCCGCCCAGGCTGTGCGCCGCCAGCCCTGGCAGAGCGGCGCAGGCGGCGCTGTCGAGCAGGTCTTGCACCAGCACCTGGGCGCCGGGCAGGCTGTGGCGCAGCTGGTGCGCTTGTTCGTGGTTTTGCACCACGGCCGCCACTTGCGCGCCACGTGCCATCAGCAGTTGGACCGTCGCCAGGCCAATGCCAGAGCCGGCCCCGGTGACCATGGCGCGGCGGCCAGCCAGTTCCAGTGGTTCGGTCATAAGGGTCACAGGCCCAGGTAGTTTTTGCGCAGTTCGGGGTCGCGTGCCAGCTCGGTGGCCGCGCCCTGCATCGCCACGCGGCCGTTTTCGATGATGTAACCCCGGTGCGCGATGGCCAGCGTCTGCACCGCGTTCTGCTCCATCAACAGAATTGACTGGCCTTCGCGGTTGATGCGCTGGATCAGGGCAAACATCTCCTCCACCAGCAGCGGCGACAGACCCAACGAGGGTTCGTCCATGATCAGCAGCTCGGGCTCGGACATCAGGCCGCGGCCGATCGCCAGCATCTGTTGCTCACC
>CAJAXU010000315.1 GCA_903948045.1 uncultured beta proteobacterium
ATCTGTTCTGACTAGCCGGGTATCAATTCAATTGTTCCAGGGCCCTTCGGGGCCCTTGCCATTTGTCGGTGCCAATGCGGAACTCCGCCATATTTGCGCCTTCCTACACAGCCGCTAACAAGGCTTTCCATCGCACCCGCACCGCGGCTTTGAGACCGTGACCATCGTGCGCAAGGGCCTGATCGACCACTCTGACTCTTTGGGCGCCCGCGCGCGTTTTGGCCAGGGCGATGTGCAGTGGCTGACCGCCGGCCAGGGCGTGGTGCATTCCGAGATGTTTCCGCTGCTCAATACCTCTGCGCCTAACCCGCTGGAGCTGTTCCAGATCTGGCTCAACCTGCCGGCAGTGAACAAGATGGCAGCGCCCTACTTCACCATGTTTTGGGCCGACCGCATTCCCCACGCGACCGTGGCCGACACGCAAGGCCGCGAAACCGAAGTGACTGTGATTGCCGGGCGGCTGCAAAGCGCGGATACCCCGCTGGCGGCCCCGCCCGCATCCTGGGCCGCGCAGGCCGATGCCGATGTGGCGATCTGGACCCTGCGCATGGCGCCCGGCGCGCGCTGGACCCTGCCGCCAGCGGCCAGTGCCGCCACCCGGCGCCAGCTGTATTTCTTCAAGGGCGGCTCGGTCGACGTGGCCGGCCACCCGGTCCGCCAGCACGGCGCGATCGAGCTGCGTGGTGATGCGACGGTTGAACTGGTCAACGGCGACAGCGAGAGTGAGTTTTTACTGCTGCAAGGCCGCCCGATCGGCGAACCGGTGGCGCAGCACGGCCCCTTTGTCATGAACACCCGGGCCGAGATCATGCAGGCATTTGAGGATTACCAACGCACCCAGTTTGGCGGCTGGCCCTGGCCGGACAACGCCCCGGTACACGGGCACGACCCAGCGCGCTTTGCCCGGCACCCGGACGGGCGCGAAGAACACCCGGGCAACTAGGCCTGGGCGTCGCGCTGGCACACCAGCGCCATCGACTCGGTGATCAGCAGATCCACCGGCGCGTCATGCGGCTCGGCCGGCACCCGCTCCACCAGCAGCGCATCCTGCACGCAGGCCACGCGCAAGGCAGACGGCGGCAAACGCTGAAACAGTCGGTCGTAAAAACCAGCACCGTAGCCCAGACGGTTGCCCCACCGGTCAAACGCCACCCCCGGCACCAGCACCAGATCAATCTGCGCCGGGTCGACCAACGGGCAGCGCTCGGGCCGGGGCTCTGGAATGCCCCAGCGGCTGGGCGCCAGGTCTTGCGCCAGATCGGCCACCTGGCGCAGCTCCAGCACCCGGCCCTGCGCCGGCACCCGGGGCGCGACCAGCAGCCGGCCCTGCTGCAACAGTTCGCGGTGCAATTCGCCCAGATCGAGCTCCGAGCCAAACGCCATGTAGCTCAGCACGCCGCGCGTGCGCTGCCAGGCCGGCAGGCTGCGCACGCGCGCTGCGATGGCTGCCGAGGCCGCCGACCGTTGCTCGGACGTCAAATCGTCGCGCCGCGCCACCTGCGCGGCCCGTAGGGCGGACTTAGCCTCAGACATTCAGGCTCAGGCGACGACGCGCACCATCTCCAGGCACTTGTTGGAGTAGCCCCACTCGTTGTCGTACCAGGCCACGATCTTGACGAAGGTGCTGTCGAGCGCAATGCCGGCGTCGGCGTCAAACACGCTGGTGCAGGTTTCACCGCGGAAATCGGTGGCGACCACCTTGTCTTCGGTGTAGCCCAGCACACCCTTGAGCGCGCCCTGGCTTTGCGCCTTCATCTCGGCGCAGATGTCTTTGTAGCTGGCCTCGGTGTTGAGTTCCACCGTCAGGTCAACCACCGACACGTCGCTAGTCGGCACCCGGAACGACATGCCGGTCAGCTTTTTGTTGAGCGCCGGAATCACCACGCCCACCGCCTTGGCGGCGCCGGTGCTGCTGGGGATGATGTTTTCCAGAATGCCACGGCCACCGCGCCAGTCTTTGTTGCTTGGGCCGTCCACCGTTTTTTGCGTCGCAGTGGCGGCGTGCACCGTGGTCATCAGGCCGCGCTTGATGCCCCACTTGTCGTTGAGCACCTTGGCCACCGGGGCCAGGCAGTTGGTGGTGCAGGAGGCATTGCTGATGATGGCCTGGCCGGCGTAGGTGGCGTGGTTGACACCAAACACAAACATCGGGGTGTCGTCCTTGCTGGGCGCCGACAGGATGACCTTCTTGGCGCCGGCGGCCAGGTGCTTCTCGGCGGTGACCTTATCGAGAAACAGGCCGGTGGACTCGATCACAATGTCGGCGCCCACCTCGGCCCACTTCAGGTTGGCCGGGTCGCGCTCTTGCGTCAGGCGGATGCGCCGACCATTGACCACCAACGTGCCGCCATCGACACTCACCTCGCCCTTGAAGCGGCCGTGCACGCTGTCGTACTTGAGCATATAAGCCAGGTAGTCGGGCTCGAGCAGGTCGTTGATGGCCACCACCTCGATGTCAGAAAAATTTTGCAGCGCGGCGCGCAGCACGTTGCGGCCGATACGGCCAAAGCCGTTGATACCCAGCTTGATAGTCATGGAAAACTCCTGATGATGTGAATGGGGTTGCGCTTATTTGCGGGCCAGTGCCGCCTGCACGGTGTCGGCCACGTTCTCGGGTGTGAAGCCGAAGTGCTTGAACAGCACCGGTGCCGGGGCCGATTCACCGTAGGTGTCAATGCCGACCACGGCGGCGCAGCCGTACTTCCACCAGCCATCAGTGGCACCCATCTCCACCGCCACGCGCGGCAGCCCTTTGGGCAGCACGGCGGTTTTGTAGGCGGCATCCTGCCGGTCAAAGGTGGTGGTGCTGGGCATCGAGACCACCCGCACGGCGATCTTGCGGGCGGCCAGCAGCTCTTGTGCCTTGAGCGCCAATTGCACTTCGGAGCCGGTGGCGATGATGACCGCCTGGGCTTTTTTCTTCAGGCCGACCTCGCTCGGCTCGGCCAGCACGTAGGCGCCACGGCTGATGTCACCGAGCCCGGCCTTGGGCGCGTAGCTGATGTTCTGCCGTGACAGCAGCAAGGCGGTCGGTTTGGTCTTGTTCTGCAGCGCCACGGTCCAGGCCACCGCGGTCTCGGCGGTGTCGCCCGGGCGCCAGACGTCCAGGTTGGGGATCAGGCGCAGGCTGGCCGCGTGCTCGATCGACTGGTGGGTGGGGCCATCTTCGCCCAGGCCAATCGAGTCGTGGGTGAACACATGCACCACGCGCAGCTTCATCAACGCGGCCATGCGGATGGCGTTGCGGCTGTAATCGCTGAAGGTCAGGAAGGTGCCGCCGTAGGGGATGTAGCCGCCGTGCAGCGCAATGCCGTTCATGATGGCCGCCATGCCGAACTCGCGCACGCCGTAGTTGATGTGGCGCCCGCCATTGCCCTTACCTTCAAAGTCAAAGCGCAGGTTGGGCGTGCTCTTGGTGTTGGTCAGGTTGGAGCCAGTCAAGTCGGCTGAGCCGCCTAGCAGCTCGGGCAGGCCGGCAGTGAAGGCTTCCAGCGCCAGCTGCGAGGCCTTGCGCGAGGCCACCGTCTCGGCCTTGGTGTGCGCCGCCACGACGGTGTCTACCGCCAGCTGGCTGAACTTTTTCGGCAGCTCGCCCTTCATACGACGCACCAGCTCGCGGGCCAACTCAGGGTGGGCACCCTGGTAGGCCTTGAAGCGCTCGTTCCAACCCTGTTCGGCAGCGGCGCCGCTGGCCTTGGCGTCCCAGGCGGCATACACCGGCTTGGGGATGACAAAGGGGGCGTGCGGCCAGTTCAGGGCCTCACGCGTGAGCTTGATCTCTTCTGCACCGAGCGGCTCGCCGTGGGCCTTGGCGGTGTTGGCGCGGTTCGGGCTGCCTTGGCCGATGGCGGTCTTGCAGATGATCAGGGTCGGGCGCTCGGTGGATTTTTTGGCCTCCACAATCGTGTTTGCCACCAGCTCGGCGTCATGGCCGTCAATGGGGCCCAGCACGTTCCAGCCGTAGGCGACAAAACGCAGCGCAGTGTTGTCAACAAACCAGGGCGCCACCTGCCCGTCGATCGAGATGCCGTTGCTGTCGTACAGCGCGATCAGCTTGTTGAGCTTCCAGGCGCCGGCCAGTGCGGCGGCTTCATGGCTGATGCCTTCCATCAGGCAGCCATCGCCCAGGAACACATAGCTGTGGTGGTCGACCACGGTATGCCCGTCGCGGTTGAACTCCTGCGCCAAGAGCTTTTCAGCCAGCGCCATGCCCACGGCGTTCGTGATGCCCTGGCCGAGCGGGCCGGTGGTGGTC
>CAJAXU010000316.1 GCA_903948045.1 uncultured beta proteobacterium
GGCCAAAGCGCGCCACGATATCGTCAATGGCGGCGTCGCCGGCCGAGCCGTCACACACATCAAAGGCGGCAATCTCGGCACGCCCGCCCGCAGCCCTGATCTCGTCACAGCGAGCGGCCAGGGTGGCCGCGTCGCGCCCGTTCAACACCACTAACGCGCCGGCATCGGCCAGCGCCCGGGCCATGGCAAAACCCAGGCCGCGCGAGGCGCCGGTGACCAAGGCCACGCGGCCTTGCAGTGAGAACAGTGGGTTCATCAGGCGTGGCCTCCGGGTTGTGGCTGTCGGGCCGAGCGCGCTCAGGCCTCAAACAGGGGTGCGGCGTCCGGCGTGTAGCGGGCAACGCCGGCTGGGTCAAGCTCAATGCCCAGCCCGGGTTTGTCCGGGATGGGCAGCATGCCATCGGCGTCCAGCACAAAGGGCTGGCGCAGAATGCCGTCCACATACGGGCTGCCGCCGATAAATTCCACCAGGTCCACACCCGGGAACGCGGTGGCCAATTGCAGATCTGCCGCCACCCCCAGCGCGGTGTTCCAGCCGTGGCCGACATAGCGCACGCCATGGTCCTGCGCCATCCAGACGATGCGGCGCTGCTCGCTGATGCCGCCGACCTTGGTCACATCGGGTTGCACGATGTCAAAGGCACCACGCTCGAGCCATGGCTGGAACGTCTGGCGTCGCGTCAGCACCTCGCCACCGGCAATCGGCACCGGGCTGGCGCGACGCAAGTACAAAACTCTTCCAGCGCGTCGGGCTTGAGCGCTTCTTCAAACCAGCCCACCTGGTAGTCGGCCAGCATCTCGGCGGTGCGCAGTGCCCACTTCAAGCCCTGCGGCCAATGGGCGTCGCTGGCGCCGGGGTCGACAAACAACTGCACGTCCGGGCCCAGGGCGTCGCGTGTGGCGGCAATGATGGCGCGGTCCAGCCCGGCGTCGTTGGTGCGGCCAAACGGGCCCCAGCCAACCTTGAAGGCGGTGAAACCACGCGCCTTGAACGGGGCCACCACATCGTGCATGCGCTCGGGCATCTCCATCAGCAGTGAGCAATAGGGGCGCACCCGCTCGATGTAGCGGCCACCCAGCAGGCTGCCCACCGACAGCCCGGTGACCTTGCCCAGGATGTCCCACAGCGCGATGTCGATGCCGCTGATGGTGTGCGTCAGTGTGCCGCCACGGCCCATCCAGAAGGTGTTTTGGTGCAATTTTTCGGTCACACGTTCGGGCTGCAGCGCGTTCTCGCCGCGAAACAGCGGCTCCAACACCTGCAGCGCGGCCTGCACCAACCGGCCGTCGGTGAAGACGCTGCCGTAGCCGGTGATGCCAGCGTCGGTGTGGACAGCGATCAGGGCATGGATCGAGTCTTCGGGGCGAATTTCGGCGGACCAGCCGCCTTTGGGACTTTCACCGAACAAAGGTGCGGCGACGATGGACCGGATGCGGACCGGGGACAGTGAGCTGGATGGGGTTTGTCCGGGTGTCAACATGGCTGCACGCTTTCTTGGTGGTTCAGGGGACCTTCGTCTGGCTTTCAGATCGACGACGGGCGATGATGTTTTCCAGATCAACCTTGTGGATCTCAACGTCAATATGGTCGCTGATGGCCAGCGCCATGTCGGCCACATGACCGGACTGGAATACGGCGATCAGGGTGATGTGTTCTTCAACGATGTCCAACATGGGCTTGCCCAATGCAGAAAGCCCGAAGATGATGGTCATCTGGCGCGCCAGCATTTCCCACATGTCACTCAGCACCGCATTGCCAGCGAAGCCGGTCAGGGTGCGGTGAAACTGGGTGTCGGCGGTTGCAAAACCGAACACATCGTTGGCGGCGGCGCGGGCCTTCATCTCATCCACAATGGCTTGCAGGGCGGCAATACGGGTGGCGTCATTGCGCCCCAGGCGGATCGCCCGGGTGAGCGCAGTGGTTTCCAGTGCCACGCGGACCTCGATCAATTGGTCAATGCGTTCCGGCGTCACTGGCGTCAGTCGGATGCCCTTGTACGGCTCGTTGATGACGATGCCCTGGCTCTCTAACACGCGCAGCGCCTCGCGCACAGGGACCCGGCTCACCCCCAAGCGTTGTGCCAGCTCGGTCTCGATGATTCGGTCGCCCGGCAGGATCAGCCCCTCAGCGGCGGCGCCGACCAAGGCCTCGATCACTTGCTGCGCCAGGGTGCGGGGCTGCAGTTTGGCCAGCGAGGGAACCGACGCGTCCTGTGGCGCAGCAGGGGCAAGACCAGGGTGGTCTGAGACGAGTGGGATCATATGGACATTGTATACTTTTATAAAGTATGCTATTGTTTGCGACATCGTTGTTCGTCCCCTACCGATCTAGGAGCCTGTCAGATGCAGTTTGTCAAAAGTCGAGTCCAGTGCGACATCGATTTCGACCGTCCAGGGCGACAGGCGGGCTTTCTGCGGGCACCTCATTCCACCAACACCTCGGGCTGGGGCACGGTCCAGATCCCGATTTATGTCCTGAAAAACGGCGCTGGCCCGACCCTGCTGTTGACCGGCGGGGTGCACGGCAATGAATATGAAGGCCAGATCGCCATCTCGCGACTGGCCCAGTCCATCAAGCCCGAGGAGATTTCGGGCCGGCTGATCCTGATGCCCTCGGTCAACACCCCGGCAGCGCTCAACCACAACGGCAGCCGGATGTCGCCGCTGGACGGTCGGGACCTCAACCGCTGCTTCCCGGGTAACCCGGCCGGCACCTTCAGTGACATGCTGGCGCACTTCATCGACAGCAACATCCTGCCGCACGTCGACGTGGCCGTCGACATGCACACCGGCGGGCATTCCGCCGAATTTGCCTTGTGCACCGTCATGCACGACATCGACGACCCCGAATTGCGCCGCAAGACCCTGGCGGCTGCGGCGGCCTTCGGGGCGCCCTTCAATGTGATTTTTTCAGGCGTGGACGAAGGCGCCACCTTGACCTCAGCCATCGAGCGACGAAAAATCCTGTGCTTGGGCACAGAAATTGGCGGCTGGGGCCGGGTTAGTGTGGAGGCCTTACGCATCGGCGAGCGTGGCGTACGCAACCTGCTGTGCCATTTGGGCATGACGGCGGGGACGCCCGAGACGCTCCAAAAAGATGGCGCGCCCGGCGTCCGGCACATGGTGGTGCCCACGCCCGCCTGCTACAGCTTTGCGCCCAGCGGCGGCATCTTCGAGCCTCGCCATTTGGCGGGGGACTTGGTGACCAAAGGGCAAACCGCCGGTTGGTTGCACTTTGTGGAGGACCTCGACCGTGCGCCGACCGAGATCCTCTATGAAACCAGCGGCGTGCTGTGGGCGGCGTGCGGCCCCGGACGCGTGCTGCGCGGCGACTGTGTAGCAGTCGTGATGCAAGCGTATGAAGAGCTCAAAGCCTGAGGCAGGCCAAGAAAAATGTCCCTCACGGACATCCATGATCCAACCCTAGGAGACTGATGTGATGAAAAAAACTTACCTTACTCTAGCAATGTCTGCATTGCTGCTGTTGACCGGTGCGGGGCCGGCACAGGCCCAGAAAAAAGGGGGCGACGTCGTGATCGCGATGATCCAGGCGCCGCCCTCGCTCGATCCGCACTCCACGTCGGCGCAGGCCTCGCGCAATGTCAACCTGCACATGTTCGAGACGCTCTATGCGCGGGACGAAAACGCCCGCCCGGTGCCCGATCTGGCGACCGGCGTGAACGTGTCCGCCGATGGCCTGACCTACGTCTTCACGTTGCGCCAGGGTGTCAAGTTCCACAATGGCCGGGACATGGTGCCGGCGGACGTCGTCGCGTCACTGGAACGCTACCGCAAGTCGGGCGCGTCCGCCAGCCTGATTGGCGCCATCGATTCCGTGGCCGCCACCGGGGCAAACCAGATCACGATCAAGCTCAAGACGGTGCAGTCGACCTTCCTGGGCAACATCTCCAGCCCGCGCGCGCCGATCGCGATCATGCCGGCCGAGGAGGCGGCCAAGGAAATGGGCAAGGCAGACCCGATCGGCACCGGTCCTTTCCGGTTCATCGAGTACAAGCCCGACAGCCACGTCAAGATTGCGCGTTTCGATGGGTACCGGCCCAACCCCGCCTATAAGGAGCGGGACGGTTTCGCCGGGGCCAAGATCGTGCATGTCGATACGGTCACCTTCCGTTTCATGCCGGAGGCAGGCGCCCGTGATGCAGCACTGGAAACCGGCCAGGTGCACATCAACGAAAACGCCGACAGCACCACCGCAAAACGCATGCGCACCAAACCCACCCTGCAGGTGATCCCGGTGTTGCCGTGGGCGGCGCAGGTCCTGAAATTCAACATGGCCCAGGGGCCCACTGCCGACCTCAACTTCCGCCGCGCCGTGCAACTGGGGCTGGACTCTGAGGAGATCATGGCGGTCGCCTACCCGGAAATCTCCAAGGTCGACCAAAGCTGGGTGTTTGCGGGGTCCACCTACCATACGGGCCGTCGCGCGCTCAAGCAGGACATCGCAGCCGCCAAGGCCAGCCTGGCCAAATCTCCGTACAAGGGCGAAAAGCTCACCTTCATCGTAGACAGCCTGCGCAACAACGTCGATGCCGCGACGGTGTTCCAGCAGCAGATGTCCCAGATCGGCGTGAACGTCGACCTCAAGGTCGCCGACTGGCCGACCACCTCGGGCATCGGCCTCAAGAGCGACCAGGGCTGGAACTTCTGGACCCACGGTTTCGGCATCGAGCCCTACGAAGGGCCAGTGTCCGCCATGTCGCACTGGGTCAAGGGCCAGGGCCAGCGCAAGGCCGATCCGGACATCGACACCATGTTCGCCAAGATCAACGGCGAGATGAACGTGGACGCCCAGAAGAAGATCTTTGCCGACTTCGAGAACCAGATGGCTGACCAGGCCATTGCCATCAACCTGGGCAACTACGGCCTGTTCCAGGTGGCGACCTCCCGTCTGAAGAACTTCAAACCCTACCGCATTCCGCGGATGTGGGGCGTCTGGCTCGAATAGCCCGCATCGCCAACGCTGCAACCAAGGGGAACCATGGGTCGATTCGTCCTTCGCCGCCTACTCGCCTCGGTTCCCGTCCTGTTCCTGGTCTCGCTGATCACCTTCGGCCTGCTGTGGCTGGTTCCGGGGGACCCGGCCTCGATGTTCCTGGACACCAGCGCGACCCAGGAAGCCCTGGAGCGGGTGCGACGGGAACTGGGCCTGGATCGCCCGTTCCTGCAGCGCATGGGTGAGTGGTACCTGCGCCTGCTGCAGGGGGACCTGGGTACCTCGCTGCTGCTCAACCGCAGTGTCACCAGTGCGATCTTCGAACGGCTGCCCGTCACCCTGTCGCTGACCGCGCTCTCGTTCGGCCTGGCTGTGCTGCTGGGGGTCCTGGCCGGCCTGCTGGCGGCGGTTCGCCACGGACGGCCCGCCGACCAGGGGCTAATGACCATGGCCTTGCTGGGCCTGTCCATCCCCGAGTTCTGGCTTGGGCTGGTGCTGATCTGGCTGGTGGCCGTGCTGGTGCCAATCTTCCCTGCGGGGGACTACGTGGCGTTCTTCACGGACCCCTGGCAATGGGCGCGCCACATGGCACTCCCCACCTTCACCCTGGCCTGCGTGCAGATGGGCTTCGTGGCCCGCATGACGCGCTCCAGCATGCTGGAAGTGTTGGGTCAGGATTTCGTACGCACGGCCCGCGCCAAGGGCCTGCCCGAACCCTACGTCGTGATCCGCCACGGCCTGGCCAACGCCATGGTGCCCATCGTCACCGTGATGGGCATCATGGTCGGGGCGCTGCTCGGGGGCGCGGTGGTCGTGGAGCAGGTGTTCTCGTTGCCAGGGATGGGGCGGCTCATCATCGGCGCCGTGCTCTCGCGGGACTTTCCGGTGATCCAGGGCGGACTGCTGTTCCTGGCCCTGATCTACCTGCTCGTCAATCTTGTGGTGGACCTGCTGTACGCCGCGATCGACCCTCGGGTCAGGCTGGAGTGACGATGGCAAGCATATCCCCGGTATCTGCCGGCCGACCCACTTTCGTGCGCCGCCTGTTTGCCAACCGATCGTTCACCATCGGCCTTGCGCTGGTGGGAACGGTGGCATTGCTCGCGCTGCTGGCAGGCGTGATCGCGCCCTTCGACCCGCTCAAGGGCAACTTTCGCGCCCGCATGGTGGCGCCCAACGCCATCAACTGGATGGGCACCGACCACTTCGGACGCGACATCCTCTCGCGCGTCCTGTTTGGCGCCCGTATCTCTTTGCAGATCGCCCTCATGGTGGCCCTGATCACGGCCGTGGCGGGTGTGCTGATCGGTGCCACTGCGGGATATTTCCGCCGCACGGACGGCCCGATCATGCGGCTGATGGACGCGTTCATGGCCTTTCCGTCGATCATTCTGGCGATCGCGATCAGTGCCGTGCTGGGTGCCTCGGTGCTCAATGTGATCATCGCGCTGTCGATCGCCGCCACGCCGCACACGGCGCGCATCGTGCGCGCCTCGGTGATGGTGGTGCGCGAGATGGAATACGTCGAGGCCGCGCGGGCACTGGGCGCCGGCCATGCGCGCATCCTGCTGCGCCACGTGCTGGCCAACGCGATGGCGCCGCTGGTGGTGCGCATGACCTATGTGTTCGCGGTGGCGATCCTGAACGAGGCCGTGCTGTCCTTCATCGGGGTGGGTCCGCCGCCGCCGACGCCCACCTTCGGCGCCATCATTGCCAATGGCCGCGACTTCATCATTGCCGCGCCCTGGATCACGGTGGCCCCTGGCCTGGCGATCCTCGTGAGCGTGCTGGGCCTGAACCTGCTCGGCGATGGCTTGCGCGACGTCCTGGACCCCCGCATGGCGGTGGCAACCCGATGACCGCGTCCCCACCCATGCTGCAGGTGCGGCAACTCACCACCACCCTGGGCGCCCGTGGCCCCGAGATTCTGAGCGGCGTCGACCTGGCCCTAGGCAGCGGCGAGGTGCTGGGTGTGGTGGGCGAGTCCGGCTCGGGCAAGAGCATGCTGGCCCTGTCCATCATGGGCCTGCTTCCGCACCCGATCATGGTGCGTAACGGGCAGGTGCACCTGCAGGGCCAGGACCTGCTGGCGCTGCCGCCCAGGCAGATGCGTGCGCTGCGGGGCAAGGACGTCGCCATGATCTTCCAGGAACCCATGACATCGCTGAATCCGGTCATGCGGGTCGGCCAGCAGATCGGTGAAGTGCTGCGCTGGCACCTGTCGCTGCAGGGTGACGCCGCGCGCGCCGAGGGCATTGCCCTGCTGCGACGGGTCGAGATGCCCGACCCGCAGCGCCAGATCGACGCCTATCCGCACGAACTCTCCGGCGGCATGCGCCAGCGCGTGATGATTGCCATGGCGCTGGCCGGCCGGCCCAGGCTGCTGATCGCCGATGAGCCCACCACTGCGCTGGACGTGACCATCCAGTCGCAGATCCTGAACCTGCTGCGCAAGCTGCAGCAGGACAGCGGCATGTCGGTGCTGCTGATTACGCATGACCTGGGCGTGATCGCCGAGATGTGCGATCGGGTGGCCGTGATGTATGCCGGCCGCGTGGTTGAGCAGGGCGCGGTGCTGGACATCTTCGACCGGCCCGCGCATCCGTATACCCGGGGCCTGCTGGCGTCGCGGCCCAAGATATCGGCCGGCGCCCAATGGCTCAGCACGATCGATGGGACGGTCCCGGCGCTCGGCCAGATGGGGCCGGGCTGCAGTTTCGCGCCGCGCTGCCCGCTGGCGCGCACCGCCTGCACCAGCGTGCCGGCACTGCGTGAGGTCGGCCCGGAGCACCAGGCTGCCTGCGTTGTTCCCTTCGAGACGGCGGTGACGGCATGAGCGCGGTGGACCCAGGCAAAGGCGCTCCGGTGAACGACACCCCTGCCACTTCTGCGGCGCCCGTGGCGCCCCTGATCGAAGCGCGTGGCCTGCGCAAGCACTTCGAGCGGCCGCGGCGCTTCCTGGCCAAGGCTGCGGCGCCGCTGCGCGCGGTCGATGGTGTCGACCTGCAAATCGCACCGGGCGAGACTCTGGGGCTGGTGGGCGAGTCAGGTTGTGGCAAGTCCACCACCGGACGCCTGCTGCTGCGCCTGATCGAGCCCAGTGGCGGCACGATCCTGCACCATGGCGAGGACATCACGCAGCTGGGCGTCGCCGCGATGCGCAGCAAGCGCCGCGCGATGCAGATCGTGTTCCAGGACCCGTACGGTTCGCTCAACCCGCGCATGCGCGTGGGCGACATCATCACCGAGCCGCTGGTGATCCACGATGTGGGCGATGCGCGCAGCCGCGCTGCGCGGGTGCGCCAGCTGCTCGACCTGGTGAGCCTGCCGGCCAGCGCCCTGCAGCGCTACCCGCATGAGTTTTCCGGCGGCCAGCGCCAGCGCATCGGTATTGCGCGGGCCCTGGCGCTGGAGCCCGAGTTCATCGTCGCCGACGAGGCGGTGTCGGCGCTCGATGTCTCGGTGCAGGCACAGGTGATCAACCTGATGCGCGAACTGCAGCGCGACCTGAAACTCACCTACCTGTTCATCTCGCACAACCTCGCCGTGGTGCGCAACATCAGCGACCGTGTGGCGGTGATGTACCTCGGGCGCATTGTCGAGGTGGCGCCAGCCGACGCGCTGTTCGCACGGCCGCTGCACCCCTATACCCAGAGCCTGCTCGCTGCCCTGCCCAGCGACCATCCGTCGCAGCGCAAGACGGGCTTGGCCCTGCGCGGCGACATGCCCAACCCCGACACGATCGGAACCGGTTGCCGCTTTGCCAGCCGTTGTCCGCACGTGCAACCGCGCTGCCAGACCGACGACCCGGTGCTACGTGGCGACACCCACCAGGTGGCCTGCCTGCGCGTCGCCGACGGAACACTCACTGCCTGACCCCGCAAGGAAACCCATGCCCCAGAAAAAATACCGCGTCCTGGTTGCCGAGTGCATGCAGGAGATCTCCTCCTTCAACCCGCTGCAGTCGGGTTATGACAACTTTCACATCGAGCGCGGCAACGAGATGCTGGCCCAGGAGGGGCTCAACACCTCGCTCGGCGGCGCGTTCGCGGTGTTCCGCGACAAGGGCCTGGAACCCGTGCTCGCCATTGGCGCGCGCGCCGGTTCGGCCGGGCTGTTGTCGGCTGCCGGATGGAAGCGCCTGTGCGCCGAAGTGCTGCAGGCGGTGGCGATGCAGGCCGCAACCGGCGTCGACGCGGTGTACTTCTCGATGCATGGCGCCATGGCCGCCGAGGGCGAACTCGACCCCGAAGGCCACCTGCTGACCGAGGTGCGCCGCATGGTCGGGCCGGATGTGCCGATCGTGATCTCGCTCGACCTGCACGGCATCCTGACCGACCGCATGCTGCGGCAGGTCAACGGCCTGGCGATCTACCACACCTACCCCCATGTCGACTTTGCCTCCACCGGGCAGCGTGCCGCCACCATCCTGCACCGCCTGGTGACCGAGAACATCCGTCCCACCATCGCCCGCGTGGTGATCCCCAGCCTGGTGCGCGGGGATGAGCTGATCACCAAATCCGGCTGCTACGGCGAACTGATTCGCGAAGCGCGCCGGCTTGAGCTTGAAGGCCAGGCCATGTCGGCCGGCATCATGATCGGCAACCCTTTCACCGATGTGCCCGAGCTGTGCAGCCAGGTGCTGGTGGCCACCGCTGGCGATGCGGCGCTGGCTGAAGCCGAAGCGCTGCGGCTGGCGCGCGAGTTCTGGCCGCTGCGCCACCGCATGCAGGGCAAACTGACCTCGCTGGCGCGTGCCATCGCGCAGGCCGCCACCATCCCGGGGCCAGTGATCTTCACCGACGCCGCAGACGCCACCTCGTCCGGCGCCACCGGTGACTCGAACCTGATCCTCAAGGGCCTGCGCGAGGCGGGCTACAAAAAGCGGGTGCTGGCGCAGATTGTTGATCCGGCCGCCGCTGCCGCCGCCCACGCCGCAGGTGTTGGTGCCACGGTGAGCGTGGGCCTGGGTGGCGCGATCGACGCGGGGCGCTTTTCACCCATGGCGGTGACGGCACGCGTGCGTCTGCTGTCGGATGGCCAGGCCCGGCTGGAGACCATGAAGACCGGCCTGGACGCCGGGCCGACTGCCGTGCTGGAATTTGATAACTACACGGTGGTGGTGTTCAGCAAGACCCTGAGCCTGTTCGACCGCGCCATGTACTTTGCCAACGGCCTGAACCCAACCGACTTCGACCTGATCGTGGTTAAGTCGCCGCACACCGAGCACCACATGTTCGAGGCCTGGGCCGACGCCAACTTCAATGTCGATGTGCCCGGTGCCACCTCCGCCAACCTGAAGTCGCTGGGCCACACCATCTGTGCCCGGCCGATGTACCCGCTGGACGCGGACGCTGGCTTTGAACCCCAGGCCGTCATTTACCGCAGCTGACCTTTGTATTCGCAATTGATGACGGGGCAAGGTCGGGAGGCCCCTGGGTGGGATCAGGGCGGCGGCGCATTTGGCTCCGCGGCTGTCCCCCGCCCTGCGGGCTCCTCCTTGATGCCGCTGCGCCAAACGCACCACCACCCTGATCTGGCAAGGTACTTGGCCAGCCGGGCGCCTAACGCCTCCGCAGCCATCCAACAAAAGAAAGGGCCAACTGAACATGAAGATTGATGCCGTAGATTTCTTTTATCTGTCCATGCCAGAGGTCACCACCGAGGCCGATGGCAGCCAGGACGCGCTGCTGGTGCGCGTCGCGGCCGGTGGGTTGGTTGGTTACGGCGAATGCGAGGCCGCACCGCTGCCTTCCATCGCGGCCTTTGTTTGCCCGATGTCGCATGGTGCCTGCCAGCCGGTCAATGCCTCCGTGCTGGGCCGTGCGCTGCACGGGCCAAACGACATTGCTGCCATCGCAGCCGATGTGGCCTACAACAGCATGGACCTGCTGCAGGCGGCGCACACCTGGTCCGGGATTGAGATGGCGCTGTGGGACCTGTTGGGCAAGGCGCGTGGCGAGCCGGTCTGGCGGCTGCTGGGTTACCCGGCGTCGCACCCCAAAACACCCTATGCCTCGCTGCTGTTTGGTGACACCGCGCAGGAGACACTGGCCCGCGGACAAGATGCCATACGCCGGGGCTTCAAGGCGGCCAAGTTTGGCTGGGGGCCCATCGGCCGGGGCACGGCGGCCCAAGACGCCGATCACTTCTTTGCGGCACGCGAAGCATTGGGCCCCGAGGGCATCTTGTTGGTCGACGTTGGCCAGATCTTTGGCGAGGACGTGGCCCGCGCCTCGGCCCGGCTACCGGCCCTGGAGCAGGCGCGGGCACTGTGGCTGGAGGAGCCATTTCATGCCCATGCCCTGCAGCAGTACGGCGAACTGGCCAAGCGCTGCACCAGCGTCAAACTGGCCGGCGGCGAGGGCGCCCACAATGCCGCTATGGCGCAACATCTGATCGATTACGGTGGCATTGGCTATGTACAGATCGACTGCGGCCGCATCGGCGGCATCGGACCGGCCAAGCAGGTGGCTGACTATGCCAGCGCGCGCGGGGTGACATATGTGAACCACACCTTCACCTCGCACCTGGCCCTGAGCGCCTCGCTGCAGCCTTATGCCGGGCTGGCCGGCCACACCATCTGCGAATACCCGGCGGCGCCCAAGGCACTGGCCGTGGCGCTTACGCACAACCACCTGACGCCAGACGCCTTAGGCCAGGTCAGTGCGCCCGATGCCCCCGGGCTGGGCATTGCCATCAGCGCGGCAGCGGTGCAGCAGTACCAGGTGCCGGTTGAGATCCGGGTCGGCGGGCGCAGCCTCTATGCTTCTCCACAGTTTTAAGAAAGAAAAGGTATGAACCAACTTGACATGCAAGGCCGCCATGCGGTCATCACCGGTGGTGCCACCGGCCTGGGCTATGCCATTGCCCAGCGCATGCTGGCCTCAGGCGCCAGCGTGACGCTGTGGGACCGCGACACATCAGCACTGAGCAAGGCCTGCGCCGAATTGGGCTCGCAGGCACACGGCGTCACCATGGATGTGGGCGAACACGCCTCGGTGGTGGCCGCTGTGAGCCAGACCTTGAAGCAGTCACCGGCCATTGATGCCCTGGTTAACTGCGCGGGCATCACCGGCCCCAACACCAAGGTCTGGAGCTACCCGGTGGCCGACTGGCAGCAGGTGATGCAGGTGAACCTGAACGGGCTGTTTTACTGCTGCCGTGAAGTCACACCGCACATGCGCGAGCGCAACTACGGCCGCATTGTCAACATCGCCTCGGTGGCCGGCAAGGATGGCAACCCCAACGCCAGCGCCTACAGCGCCAGCAAGGCCGCAGTGATGGCGCTCACCAAATCGCTGGGCAAGGAACTGGCCGACACCGGCGTCCGCGTCAACTGCGTCACGCCGGCGGCGGTCAAGACCGCCATCTTTGACCAGATGACGCCCGAGCACATTGCTTTCATGCTGTCCAAGATCCCGATGGGGCGCTTCGGCACGCCGGAGGAAGTGGCGGCCATGGTAAGCTGGCTGTGCACCGAAGTCTGCTCGTTTTCGACGGGCGCGGTGTTTGATCTCTCGGGTGGCAGATCCACCTACTGACAATAAAAACCCTCTTATTTTGCTGAAAGGCGACACATGAAACTGGTCCGTTATGGCAACCCTGGCAAAGAAAAACCCGGCCTGATTGACGCGGGCGGCAAGCTGCGCGACCTCAGCGCCATCGTGCCCGATATCGGCCCGGCCCAACTCGACGCCGCCGTATTGGCCAAACTGGCCAAGCTTGACACTGCCAAGCTGCCCGCCGTACGTGGCACGCCGCGCATGGGCTGTCCGGTGGCTGGCGTTGGCAAGTTCATCGCCATCGGCCTGAACTACGCTGACCATGCCGCCGAGTCCGGCGCACCGATCCCGAAAGAGCCGATCGTCTTCATGAAGGCCACCACCTGCATCCAGGGCCCGAACGACCCGGTGATGCTGCCCAAGGGTTCGGTCAAATCTGACTGGGAGGTGGAGCTGGGCATTGTCATCGGCACCCGGGCACGCTATGTCACGCAAAAAGCCGCGCTAGACCACGTGGCCGGCTACTGCACCATCAACGACGTGAGCGAGCGCGAATACCAGATTGAACGCGGCCCACAGTGGGACAAGGGCAAGGGCTGCGACACCTTCGGCCCCATCGGCCCTTGGCTGGTGACGCGCGACGAGATTGCCAACGTGCAAAAGCTCTCCATGTGGCTGGACCTGAACGGCAAGCGCATGCAAACCGGCAGCACCAAGACCATGATTTTTGGCGTGGCCAAGCTGGTCAGCTATGTCAGCCAGTTCATGACGCTGATGCCGGGTGACGTCATCACCACCGGTACCCCCCCCGGCGTCGGCCTGGGCATGAAGCCGCCGCTCTACCTGAAAAAAGGCGATGTCATGACGCTGGGCATCGAGGGCCTGGGCGAGCAACGACAGGTTGTGGTGCCGTTCAAGCTGTAGGCAGTAACACCTTGAGCCTGCTGTTTTCCCCCCTGCACCTGCCCTCGCCACGCGGCGGCCTGACCCTGGCCAACCGCATCGTGGTGGCGCCCATGTGCCAGTACGCGGCGCAGGATGGCGCGGCGACCGACTGGCACCTGATGCACTGGGGCAATCTGCTCAACAGCGGCGCCGGGCTGTTCACCATTGAAGCCACGGCCGTACTGCCTGAAGGCCGTATCACGCCAGCCTGCCTGGGGCTGTGGGACGAGCGCACCGAGGCCGCGCTGGCCGACACGCTGCAGCGCGCGCGCCGACTGGCGCCGCCGACGCCGATCTGCATCCAGCTGGCGCACGCCGGCCGCAAGGCCTCCAGCGCGACCCCCTGGCAGGGTGGGCAGTTGCTTAGCCCGGCCCAGGGCGGCTGGCAAACCGCTGGCCCGTCTGCGCTGCCGCAATTGCCGAGCGAGCCGCCACCGACTGAGCTAAGCCTGGAGGCCATGGCCGACATCCGCTACGCGTTCGTGGCCGCCGCCCGGCGCTCGGCGGCTATGGGCATCGAGGCGATCGAACTGCACGCCGCCCACGGCTACTTGCTGCACGAGTTCATGTCACCGATTGCGAACCAGCGAACCGATGCCTACGGCGGCTGTTTTGAGAACCGCATCCGCTTCCCGCTCGAGGTGTTGACTGCAGTACGCCAGGCCTTTGACGGCGTGCTGGGCGTGCGCATTTCTGCATCAGACTGGATTGAAGGCGGCTGGGACCTGACCCAAAGCAGCGAGTTGGCCCAGCGCCTGAAAGCTGCGGGCTGCGACTTCATCCACGTGTCGTCAGGCGGCGTGTCACCGCAGCAAAAAATTGCCCTCGGTGCTGGCTACCAGGTGCCGTTCGCCCGCGCCATAAGGCAGAGCAGCGGCATGGTGACCACCGCGGTTGGGCTGATCACCGAAGCCGCACAGGCCGAGGCGATTTGCAAGCCGGCGATGCCGACCTGATTGCACTGGCGCGCGCCTTTTTGTACCAACCCCGCTGGGGCTGGCAAGCCGCCGCAGCGCTGGGCGGCACGGTGACCGCCACCCCGGCCTACTGGCGTTGCCTGCCGCGCGAGGCGCAGGCGGTGTTTGGCCAGGTGGCTATCGGGGGGCGTTAAACGACCCTGAGCGCGGCTGACCGCGCCCGACCGCGCTTTAGGGCTTGCGCTGCTCCAGCTTCAGGCCGGCGGCGGTGCTGTTGCGGAAGCCCTTCCAGTAGGTGTGGTCGCTCTTGAACGTGCCATTGGCTTCAGCCGACCATTTGCCTTCCTGCGAGTTTTCCACCAGGTTCAGGTAGCTGTCCATGCCGGCATCGCTCTTGAGGTGCTTGGCCAGGAAGGCGGTGACAAAGTGCTGCGCAATGTTGTTCATGCGCACGTTGTCCCACACGGCATCGGTGTAATGCTCGCCGCAGCCCCATGAACCGTCACCGCATTTGAGCGTCTGCATTTCCTTGGGGGCCGGCATGGGCGCGCCAGCATTGTGGTTGGCGTTCTGGTAGGTCAGCAAGTAGCGCGGGGCGTTGACGCTGGCCTCATAAATGTTGCGCACGCCCGGCGCGTAGCCCGAGGTGCTGTCCACACTGCCGGCCACAAAAAACACCGGCGTCTTGATTCCGGCCAGGCCGGCGGCATCCCAGAAACCGGCGTTCCAGCCCCAGGGCGCAAAGGCCACGGCGGCCTTGACGCGCGGGTCCATGGACGCGGCATGGGCCGGGTTGCCGGCCTGGCGCACCGCCAGTGCGCCATTGGGCGTGCCCCAGCTGAAGCCCACGCTGGCTGCGGTAAAGCCGCCGCCAATGGTGTTGACCACGCCGTAGCCGCCCATCGAGTAACCGATCAGGCCGGTGTTGTCGGCATTGACCATGCCCTTGAGGGTGCCGGCCGGGTCGCTGGCGCCCAGGCGGGCCATCTCATTGAGCACAAACAACTGGTCCAGCGGCCGGTTCAGCAGGGTGCTGCCAAAGGCGGTCTGGTTGTCGTAGGTGCTGTCGGTGTGGTCAATCGAGGCCACCACATAGCCCTTGCTGGCCAGGTTTTCGCCCAAATGGCTCATCAAAAAGCGGTTGCCGGGGTAGCCGTGCGAGATGATCAGCAGCGGGTAGGGGCCGGCGCTGGTGTCGGGCTGGGCGTCGCGCACGGCGCGGCCGTTCAGCGTCACCTCGGTCTTGCCGTCACGCGGCAGCACCTTGTACTGCCCGCCTGGCGCCTGGCCTGCCGCCAGCTTGGCCGGGTACCAGACCTCCAGCGTCAGTGGCCGGTCATAAATCGGCATGGGCTGGCCCGCCTTGAACTTGACGATGTCCTGCTGCCCCGGGTTGACCAGCTTGAGGGTTTTGACACCCACGTTTTGCTTGCCGTAGGGCGCCAGCTCGGGCGCATCAGAGCGGATGGTGTCGATGCGGTTGTCTTGCGCCTGGGCGGCGCCGGACAGGGCCAGCAAGGCGGTCAGGCCCGTGGCGATGGCGTGTTTGAACATGGTTTGTCCCTTAAGAAGAAGAATCTGCAGTCTGCGCCCGGCAGCTTACCTGTGTGCTACCAAAAGCGTCACCGCCTGTGTAACCTCTGGGACAACCCGGCCAATGTGTGCCGTTATCAACGCGCTGGGAATCCGATGGCGGCACACCGCGTTTGCCGGGGTGCCCACCCAGGCGCCAGGTTTGAGCGCGTCTGTTGGACCGTACCCTCAACCCTCAAGCAAAGGAGTCCAGCATGAGTGACTTGAACCAGTTGTTCATCTGGTCAAAATTATTGCTGGACCAGCCTGCCGATGCGCCGAAGCTTGCGGGCACCACTTTCATGGCCGCGCTCGTCGGGTCGTACTGGTAACCGGCTGACAGCCAGGAGGCCTGGGTCATGGTGATGGTGGAGAAGCATGCCGAGTTTGTCACCGGCGCCGGGTCTGGCGCCTGTCCCGTCAGGATGCGGCTGATGGCATCCGCACACACCTTGGCTTCTTGATTGGCAATGTGCCCGGCCTTGGGTTGCAGCGTAGCGCTGGCGTCACCAATGATGTGAACCTTGTCAAAGCCCGGCACGGTACTGGCGTAAGTCAGATTGTTGACGCCAGCAAACCGCCCCTCGGTCGCATTGTTCAGCCCCAGCATTGAAATGATGGCGCCCGCCTTTTGCCTCGGGATCAGATTGATCACGTCACCCCGCAGGCTTCCTGCGGTGGTTGTCACGGTCATCGTGGCCGGGTCTGCCTGCGTCACTTCGGCATTGGGCACGTATTCAATGACATTGCCATGCACACCCAAAAACGCATTCATGAAGTTGTCTTTCTCCACCACGATGTCCGCATTGGCGTCCAGCACCATCAGCTTGGCGCCGGGTTTGTTGACACGCAGCCAATCTGCTATCAGGCAAGCGCGCTCGTACGGTCCGGGCGGGCAACGGTAAGGCGTTTTGGGTATGGTCAACAGCACCCGCCCGCCACTTGGCAAGGCCGCCAGTTGCTTGGCCAGCAGGGTGGTTTGAGCCCCCGCTTTCCAGGCATGTGGCATCAGGTCCGATGCGCCCAGACCGGCCACCGTGTCAAAGTCGATGCCCGGGGCAATGACAATCCGGTCGGCACTCAGGACGACGCCGCTGGCCATGGTGACCTTCATGGTGATTGGGTCAATCGACTTGACCTCGCCAAATACGGTGGTGATGCCATATTTGGATCGCAACGTGTCGTATTTGTAGGTCAAGCTACTCATCGACCGCTGGCCGGTGAGGACCAGGCTGCTCATGATGTTCGAGGCGTAACTGCTCGATCTGTCGATCAAGGTCACGCTCACGGCGTCTCCCCACAAGCGCAGGTATTTGGCAACGGTCGCGCCAGCCATGCCACCGCCGACCACAATGACCCGGGCCTTGACCGGCAAGCTGGCCAACTGTGACGCCACAGGCATCTGGGATGGATCTGCGCCAGCCAAGTCAGCGCCCCCGCCACAGGCGGTCAATAAGCCGCCCCCCAAACCCAAACCGGCAGTGGTCAAAAAAAGTCGTCTGTCCATGGTGTTTTCCTCGAAATTGGGATGATTACTTCTGCTGACCAGCCAGCCAGTTCGCGAGCTGATGGAGCTGGGCATCGGTGTAGACCATGGCGTGTCGGGGCATGATCCCGTTCCCCTCTTTCCCCGCCCGCATTTCCTGAAGCTTTTTGTAGGTCTCCGACGCCGACAAGCCAGCGATCGGGTCGAATGCCGCGCCCCGTCCATTGGTGCCATGGCACTGAAAGCAATTGGAGGCGAGCAGTCGCCCTGGCTGACCCACTTCAGACAGGGCCGGTCCACTCAAGCCCGCCGTCACCAGCAATACCCATAACACCCGAGTTTTTTCCATTGTTTAATCTCCGTTTGGTTTGAGATTTCTGCAACCTCAAGCCAAGTCTAGGAATTAAAAAATGCGCTGAAATGTGTTGTGTAACCCGAAGTAAATCCGGGGCTGGTGTTTATTCACAGCACGAGGGGGGGCGCCCTTAGCGTTACTGAGGCTGCGCTGGCGGTCAGCCCCGCAGCGGGGCGCCAATCGCTGAGAGAAAGCGTTACAGAAGAGCCCCGGTTGGGCTTACAAAGAAACAACAATTCGCAAACGGCGGGCGGTTTATTTGTTGTATGGCTCTGTGGCGCAGAGTCAAGCCATGAGCCCTAACTGGCGGGCCCATGTCGCCGCAGCAGATCTGACAGATAGTCTGCTGCGGGTGTCAGCGGGAAATCGGGCCTTTGAACCAACACGATGGCTGGCGCCGGGAGCGGTTCCCGTATTCGAATCACCTGCAGTGCGTCCCGCGTCATGGGAAATTCTTCCCACTGCACCGGCAGCATGGCCAACAGGTCACTGTGGGCCAAACTCACCATGATGGACATGGCCGAGCTGGCCTGAAAGACAACTTTGGGCGGGCCCAAACCATGGCTTTCAAAGAGACGGGCGATGTCATCTTCCACGTTGTAGTCCACGCCGGTGATGGCCCAGTCAGCGTGCTGAAGCGCTTGGAGTGTGCGGGCGTTTGACAAGGGGTGGCCTTGGCGGCAGACCACCGCACGCCGGTTGTCAAACAATTTCATCATGGCCAGGCCAGGTGCCGGCATGGCGCGCGGTGCGGCGCCCAAATAAAAGTCAACGACACCTTCGCGCAAGGGCCCCTCGACATCTGGAAACAGGCCTTCGATGATTTGCAGCTTGACGTCGGGGTAGCGCTGGCGGAAGGTGGTCAGGGCAAACGGCAGCATGCCCACGTGCGGCATGATGGACAAGGCAGCCACCACAGTACCGCGATCGTCACCCCGGTGTTGGGCAATTTCATCCTGGGCACGCCGGGCCTCATTCACAATATTGCTGGCCCGAACATGAAAGCGCCGCCCGGTGGCGGTGAGGGTCATACCCGTGGTTTCACGCAGAAAAAGCGAACCCCCCAGCTCTTTTTCCAGGGCGCGAATGCTGCGCGTGAGCGCGGGCTGCGGGACGTCGAGCCGCCGCGCCGCAGAACGCAAACTGCCGCTCTCTACGATGGCGACCAGGTGTTGCAGTTGATCCAGTTTCATGGGGGAGATGCAAATATCGAATCACGTTCGGTTATTTGCCATCTTATGTGAATCTCATGGGCTACATAAAGTACACCTTAGATCGGCAACCCGTCGACGACTTTAGGAGACAAGCTTGAAACCATTCTCGATCCGCAGGAGCGTGCTCCTGGCTGCAGCAGCGCTGGCCGTAGTCCAAACCCTGGTCTCGGCCCAGGCCTGGCCAGCCAAGCCCATCAAATTGATTGTGCCGGCGCAAGCGGGGGCGGCGCCGGATGTGGTGGCGCGTCTGCTGGCGGACAAACTGAGTGCGGTCTTGGGCCAGGGTGTCGTGGTGGACAACAAGCCCGGCGCGGGTGGCATCCCGGGCATGTCGGCTTTGGCGCGCTCGGCCAATGACGGCTACACCCTTGGCTTTGTGCCCGCCGCCATGGGCACCATCACGCCGCTGGTCTATAAAAACCCGCAGTTCAATCCTGACACCGAACTGGTTTCTGTCGCTACCGTGGGCATCAGCCCCCTGGTGCTGGTGACCCAGGCGGGCAATGGCATCAAGACGCTCGCTGACCTGGCCAAGGCGGCCAAGGCCCAACCAGGCAAAATGAACTTTGCAGCACCCCAAATGAACTCGCTGCCGCATTTGGCAGGCGAAATGGTCAACAAGGCCGGCAATATGGGCCTGACCACGGTGCCTTATCCAGGACCACCCGCCGCCATTGTTGCGGTGTTGAGCGGCGAGGTCGCCCTCACAGCTGACGGTATTCCTGGGCTGTTGCAGCAGATCAAGTCCGGAAAACTGCAGGCCCTGGCCGTCACGTCGGCCAAGCGTTTGCCGGGTTTTGACGATGTCCCGACCGTGGCCGAAACCTACCCGGGCTACGAAGCGGTGGGTTGGTTCCAGATCCTGGTGCCGGCCGGCACGCCCCCAAAGGTGATTGAGACCCTCAACCGCGAAGTCAACAAAATCACTCTGTCGGCCGAGATGTCAACCCGACTGGCTGACTTTGGCGTCTACCCACGCCAGGACAGTGTGGAAGGCGCGCGGGATTTCTTCGCCAGCCAGCAAAAGGCCATGAAGAAAATTGTGAGTGATTTGGGTATCCAGGCCCAATAGGCCACGCCAGCGCCCACCAACGACCTGAATTTCAACCGAGACCATTCCATGACTGAACGCAAAAAGGCGCTCGTGACCGGCGGTGCCACCGGCATCGGCCGCAGCGCCGTGCTGGCACTGGCCAAAGCGGGCTATGACATTGCCATCAACTACGCCACCAGCGCCAAGGGCGCGCAGGCCACGGACGCAGAGGCCCAGGCGTTGGGCGCCAAAACCCTGCTGGTGCAGTGCGACGTGGCGGACGACACAGCGGTGCGCGCCATGATGAAAACCATCGAGGCCGAGTTTGGCCACTTGGACGCATTGATCAACAACGCCGGCACCACAGCCACCTGGAAAGTCAAAGACCTGGAAAGCCTGGACATGGGCGAGTGGGACCGCACCTTTGCGGTGAACGTGCGCGGCACGTTCCAGGTCACACGGGCGGCTGTGCCGCTGTTGAAGAAAGGTAGCAACCCAGCGGTGGTCAACAGCGCCAGCATCGTGGGCCTGCGCCCCGGCCCGCAGCCCCTGCCCTATGCCGCCAGCAAAGCGGCCGTGGTCAATTTGACCAAGACTTTGGCCTGGAACCTGGGGCCCGACATTCGCGTCAACGCGGTGGCGCCGGGCTGGATGGAGGGCGACTGGATGCAGCGCATGCTGGGCGACAAGTACGACGACCTGATGGGCAAGCGGGCCAAGCTCACGCCGCTCAAGCGCTGCGTCACCGCCGACGACGTGGCCGAGACCATGCTCAATCTCTTGACCGCCAATCGGTTTGTTACCGGGGAGATTGTGGTCATCGACGGCGGCTTCACCAGTTCAACCTGACGCACGGAGCCTGATGATGTTGAATGGTTTTGTGCCCTTTCCGCCCGAGTTTGCCGCCCGATATCGGGCCAAGGGCTACTGGCAAGACAAGTCGCTGGCGCAAGAGTTTGCGGTGGTGTACCAGCGCTTTGCGGACCGCATCGCGATAGTGGATGGCGACAGGCGCTTGACCTACACCGAGCTGGACCGGATCACCACCAATCTGGCGCTCAACCTGCTGGAGATCGGCCTCAAGCCCTTGGACAGGGTGGTCCCTACTTTGCCCAATGTGCACGAGTTTGTGCTGCTGTACTTTGCCTTGCAAAAGCTAGGCGCGATCCCCATTGCCGCCTTGGTCAGCCACCGTTATGCCGAGATCAGCCAGTTTGTCAGCCTGTCGGGGGCCACCACCTGCGTCTACCCCGAGACTTCGGGCGACTTCAGCTTCTCGCCCATCATTGACCGCATTGCGGCCGAAAACACGGCGCTGCAGATCCGCATCGTGCTGGGCACCCCCAAAGCCGGGGAACATTCGCTGCGCGAACTGATCGACCGCCCGGCACGGCTACCGGCCAGCAGGCTGGCAGAGATTCATATCGACCCGACCGACCCCTGCATTTTTCAGCTCTCGGGTGGGACCACCGGCATCCCGAAGCTGATTCCGCGCACCAACAACGACTACGCCTACAACTCCAAGGTGGCCGCGTCGGTGTGTGAGGTCAATGCCGACTCGGTGTTGCTGCTGGTGCTGCCGATTGCGCACAACCTGCCGCTGGCCTGCCCGGGCATACAGGGTTTCATGTTCCACGGGGCCAAGGTGGTGGTGCACGCCAACACGCGCCCAGCCGAGATGTTTGCGCTGATCCAAAAGCACCGGGTCACCCACCTGAAGGTGGTGCCAGCGCTGCTGATCCGCTTGATCAACGACCCGTCGGTGGCGGACTACGACCTCTCCAGCCTCAAGCTGATTCAAAGCGGTGGGCAGCGCATGCAGCCTGAAGTGCGCGCCAAAACCCGGGCGCTGATTCCGGGCGTGTTTGTGCAGGAGAACTTCGGCATGTCCGAGGGCACGCTGATGTTCGTGCGCGCCACGGACCCGGAAGACGTCAAACTCGAGACCTGCGGGCGGCCGGTCTGTGAGGACGACGAGGTCAAGCTGCTGGACGAGGACGACCGCCAAGTGCCCCCGGGTGAAGTGGGCGAATTCACGGTGCGCGGCCCCTATACCTTGCGCGGCTACTTTGGCGTGCCCGAGTACAACGCCCGGCAATTCACCACCGATGGCTTCTACCGGTCGGGCGACCTGATGCGCCAACACCCGTCTGGCAACTATGTGGTTGAAGGGCGCAAAAAAGACCTCATCAACCGCGGTGGCGAAAAAATCAGCGCAGAAGAGGTGGAAAACCTCATCCTGATGCACCCGGCGGTGCAAAACGTGGCCTGCGTGCCCATGCCGGATGCCAACATGGGCGAGAAGATGTGCGCCTTTGTGATTCTCAGAGCCGGGCAATCGCTGCAACTCAAGGTGCTGGTCGACTTTCTGCTGACCAAAGAGATTGCCAAGTTCAAGCTCCCCGAACGGCTGGAAGTGCTGGCAGATTTTCCGGTGTCCAGCTTTGGCAAGGTATCCAAAAAGGCGCTGGGCGAATTGGTCGCGGATCATATTAAAAACGGGCTCTAGCCCTCGTGGTTATTGCTTAGTTAGCTATAAAAATAGGAGTATTGATGAGGATCATTGACCTGCACTGCTACCCCGGCACCCAGACCTGGATCGATGCCCAGGGGCCCTACCCGGAGGCCCTGGCCGCCTACTGGAAGCGCGATTGGGTGGCCAAGTCTGAAGACGAGGTGATTGCCGAGTTCACTGCCGCCGGGGTTGACGCCTGCCTGGTGGCGCTTGACCTGGAAACCACCGTGGCCACGCCCCCCTGCACCAATGAGTATGTGCACGCCATGTGGCAACGCCATCCCCAGCGGGTGATCCAGTGCTGGGGTGCCGTGGAGCCGGCCAAGGGTGAAATCGCCATTCGCCAGGCCGAGAAGGCAGTGAAAGAATTGGGCTTTATCGGCTTTCACTTTCACCCCATCATGCAGCACTTTGCGGTGAACGACCGCCGCCATTACGACCTGTTTGAGGTGATCAATGGTCTGGGCGCATCGGTCATGATTGACGTAGGCACCACCGGCATGGGGGCTGGCATGCCGGGCGGCCATGGCGCCCGGGTGCGCCACGCGCACCCCTCGTACATTGACGATTTGGCCGCCGATTTTCCCAATCTGAAGATCATCATGGCCCACCCTGGCTGGCCGTGGGTGGAAGAAACCACCGCCGTGGCGCTGCACAAAGGCAATGTGTATTGGGAACTGTCGGGCTGGGCGCCCAAGCACTTTCCAGGGAACTTGAAAGTGGACATTCGCGGGCGTTTGCAAGACAAGATCATGTTCGGCAGCGACTACCCCAGCCTGCCCTACGAGCGCATTCTGCGCGAGTGGAACGAGCTAGGCTACAAGCCCGAGGTGATGGAGAAAATCATGCACGGCAACGCCGAACGGGTGCTGGGCTTGTGATGGCCCAAGCCTATCTGTGCGACGGCGTGCGCACGCCGATTGGCCGTTACGGCGGTGCGCTGTCGGGCATACGCACCGACGATCTCGGCGCCCTGCCCATCAAAGCGCTGATGGCGCGCCACCCAAGCCTGGATTGGGGCCAGCTTGAAGAGGTGTACTACGGCTGCGTCAACCAGGCCGGCGAAGACAACCGCAACGTGGCGCGCATGAGCGCACTGCTGGCCGGGTTGCCGGTGACGGTGGCGGCCGCCACCGTTAACCGCCTGTGTGGCTCCGGGCTGGAGGCCATTGCCAGCGCGGCGCGCGGTATCGCCTGCGGCCAGCTTGATCTGGCTTTGGCCGGTGGTGTGGAGAGCATGAGCCGTGCACCGCTGGTCATGCCCAAGGCCACCTCGGCGTTTTCAAGACAGGCAGAAATTTACGACTCCACCATCGGCTGGCGCTTTGTCAACCCCGAGATGCAGCGCCTGTATGGCATTGACGCCATGGGCGAAACGGCCGAAAACGTGGCGCAAGAGCACGGCATCAGCCGCGACGACCAGGACGCCTTTGCCCTGCGCAGCCAGATACGCGCCGCGCGGGCGCAAGGCACGGGCGTGCTGGCCAACGAGATCGTGGCGGTCTCATGCGCCAGCGGCAAAAAAGGCGAGTTCAAAACGGTGACCCAGGACGAACACCCCCGTGCCGACACCACCCTGGAGAGCCTGGCCAAACTCAAGCCCGCTTTTCGCCCCGGGGGTAGCGTCACGGCTGGCAATGCATCCGGGGTGAATGATGGTGCAGCGGCCCTGCTGCTGGCCAGCGAAGCGGGGGCTGCGCGCCATGGCCTGACGCCACTGGCACAGGTGGTTGGTTTTGCTACGGCCGGGGTGGCCCCGCGTGTGATGGGCTTTGGCCCAACGCCGGCAGTGCAAAAGCTGCTGGCCCAAACCGGGCTGCGCATCGGTGATTTTGATGTGATCGAGCTCAATGAAGCCTTTGCCGCACAGGGCCTGGCCGTGCTGCGGGCCTTGGGCCTGCCAGACGACGGCGACCACATCAACCCCAACGGCGGCGCCATTGCCTTCGGGCACCCACTGGGTATGTCGGGTGTGCGCCTGGCCCTCACCGCGATGCGGCAGCTCGAACGCACCGGTGGCAAACGGGCCTTGATCACCATGTGCATCGGCGTGGGTCAGGGCATCGCCCTGGCCATTGAACGTGTTTGAAGGCTTGCGATGAACCCCTTATTGCTTGAGGAACGCCCGGCGGTGGGCCTAGCCCTGCTGCGCCTGAACCGGCCCGAGGTGCTGAACGCCCTGAACCTGCAGTTGCGGCGCGACTTGGCGGCGGCTTTTAGCCGGCTGGACGCTGACCCGCAGGTGCGCGTCATTGTTCTAGCGGGTAGCGAGCGGGCGTTTTGCGCCGGGGCCGATTTGAATGAGTATGTCGACGCCACGCCGCCCGAGATCATTGGCCGGCAGATGGACCAGCTGTGGGGGGCGATCAGCGGCTGCCGCAAACCGGTGATTGCGGCGGTTCGGGGCCATGCCCTGGGCGGGGGCTGCGAATTGGCCATGCATGCCGACATCATCGTGGCCGGTGAGCGTGCCCGCTTTGGGCAGCCAGAGGTCAAGATCGGCCTCATGCCCGGCGGCGGCGCCACCCAGCGCCTGACCCGCGCGGTAGGCAAATTTGCCGCCATGAAAATCTTGCTGTGCGGTGAGCCGTTTGATGCCGCCGCCGCCTTGGCGATGGGGCTGGTCAGCGAGGTAGTGCCAGACCAAGAGGTCGAGGCACGCGCCCTGGCACTGGCCGCCCAGTTGGCGGCCTTGCCGGCCTTGGCACTGCAGTTCATCAAAGAGGCCGTGCTTGAGGGCATGAACCTGCCCCTGGACCAGGGCCTGCAGTTTGAACGCAAGTCTTTTCAGCTGCTTTTTTCCACCGCCGATAAAACCGAAGGCATTCGGGCGCGCCTTGAAAAGCGGCCCCCACAGTTTGGCGCTCATGACACATGAGTTTCCATGGGTTGCGGTGGACAGCCAAGTGCCCGATCACATTGACACGGGGCTGCGGCAGATCGGGCCGGTCGTCGCCCCAGCGCCGACCGAGGCACTGTATGCGCCGCTGAGCGAGCGAGCGCCCTTTGCCGGTCTAACAACACGGCGAGACATTCCCTACGGGCCGGATGCGCGACACCTGCTGGACGTGTTTGCGCCCGACCGGGCGCCGGGGGGCCGGCCGATTTTGGTATTTGTGCACGGTGGCGCCTTCATCCGGGGGGACCGGCGCATTGGTGACAGCCCGTTCAACGACAACATCGCCGTCTGGGCCGCACGGCACGGCATGGTCGGGGTCAACATCACCTACCGGCTGGCACCCACGCACGGTTGGCCCGCCGCTCAGAACGACATTCGCCAGGCCCTGCAATGGCTGGGTGAGCATGCGTCTGAATGGGGTGGCGATGCCGGTCAAATCATCCTGATGGGGCATTCGGCCGGGGCAGCCCACGTGGCGCAGTACCTGGCTTTCCCAAGGTTTCATTTGAGTCAGGGCGCCGGTATCCAGGGCGCAGTGATGTTGTCTGGCCTGTTCGACCCGGCCACCGCCGACCCGAACCCGCCACTGCGCGCCTATTTTGGCGATGATGCGGCGCGGTACCCCGAGATGTCCGCCGTGCCTGGGCTGGTGGCTTCTGCCCTGCCACAGCTTTACGCTTTTGCGGCGCTGGACCCGGAAGACTTTGTCCGGCAAGCCCATCAAATGGCCAGGGCCATGCGGGCGGCTGGCAAAGTGCCGGCGGTCTACCAGCTCAACGGGCACAGTCATATGTCTGAGATTTATTCCATCAACACGCCAGATGATGCGTTTGCCAAGCTGTTATTGGGCTTTGTTGTCGCGGTAACCGGTCAGCCTTTGATGAAGCCTGAGCAGGCTATGCGTCGGTAGTGTTTAGACGGCCTGGGACAAACTTGTACTACTATTTAAGGCGCAAACGTCATCCACTCACCCATGTTTTTGCACCCGACCAGCCGACGCGAAGCCGTCAGCCGCCTACTGGCAGCTGCTTCAACCTTGTGCGGCCATATTTCGACACAGGCCAAAGACACCCCGCCCCTGGCGCCTCATCCCAGGCTGGTCGCCAACGCAGCGCAATGGGAGCAGCTCAGCGCGCGCCGTGACAGCGAGCCTGCCCTGGCGAGTTTTCTTGGCTTAATGTTGGAACGCGCCCGGGCAGACTTGAGCAGGGCGCCGGTGGAACGCAACTTAGAAGGCCGGCGCTTGCTCGGGGTTTCGCGTGAATTCATTCGCAGAACCCTGCAATGGGCCTTTGCCTTCCGATTGACGGGTGACCGTGCGTTTCTGGATCGAGCCTGCCAGGAGATGCTCGCCGTAGCGGCGTTCTCTGACTGGCATCCGGAACACTACCTTGACGTTGCCGAGATGACGACAGGGATGGCCATTGGTTACGACTGGCTGTTCCATGAGCTGACACCTGCCGACCGGACGACATTACGCCGCGCCATCGTGGACAAGGGCATTGCGCAGGCGCGGCGTGGCCACAAGACCTTTGCGATGACCAACAACTGGGGGCAGGTGTGCATCGGCGGCATGGTGCTGGGCGCAGTGGCCGTGCTGGAGGATGAGCCCGAACTGGCGCAAGACCTTTTGCGGGCTGCACGCAGCAACGCATTCCGGGCTTTGGATGCCTACCAACCCGACGGGGTGTACCCGGAAGGGCCCAGCTATTGGAACTACGGCACCACCTATGAGGTGCTTTTGATCGCAACGCTGCGCACGGCACTTGGCACCGATTGGGGGCTGATGGACGCGCCGGGGCTGCAACGCAGCGCCCTGTTCTATGCCCACGGTGTGGGGCCTACCGGCAAATCATTTAACTTCGCCGACGGTGGTGAAGCACAGGAGCTGAGTGCCGCCATTTTCTATTTTGCACAGTTACTGAAGCAGCCTGCCTTGGTCGCATCCAAGCTGGAAATGATCCGCAATCGGCGTGGCTTGGGCGAACGTTTTGCGCCGTTGATAGCGCTGTGGTGGCCCACCAGCGCAGGCGCTGAACCCGCGTTGCACTTTGCAGGCCAGGGACCGCAACCGGTGGCCATCTGGCGTTCCTCTTGGACAGACCCCAACGCCCTGTACTTTGCGATCAAAGGCGGCGGTGCCGCACACAACCATGCCCACATGGATGCAGGCTCCTTCATCCTTGATCTTGATGGTGTGCGCTGGGCGAAAGACCTGGGCATGCAGGACTACAACAGCCTGGAAAGCCGCGGCATCGACCTGTGGAACATGCGGCAGGGCTCATCGCGCTGGCAGGTGTTTCGTTTGGGTAGCGACGCACACAACACATTGACCCTCCATGGGCAAACTCACAGCGCCACAGGCAGCGCCAGCCTGACCGTACAGGGCGAACAGGGCGCGCTGGTTGACCTGACCCCGGTGCTCCAAGCCGGCCCGCGCGCAAAAGCGCTGCGTACCGTTCGTGTCGCGCAACAAACCGTCACCTTGAGCGACCAAGTGACGGGCGCCGAACCTGGCCACAGCATCCGCTGGGCCATGACCACCGAGGCGAGCATTCTGGTGGATGGCCAGGAAGCCACTTTGCAATACGGCGGCCGGCGCCTGCTTGTTCGCTTCAGCGGGAGCGAGGTGGCCCTGGAAGTGCGGGACATCTCCACCCCTCGCAACCCTTTCGACAGTGCAAACCCCAACACGCGGCAACTCCTGGCCTACGCACCGGTGACTTCAAAAGGCGAATGGGGTGTGAACGTCCGCTTTTCGCGGGACTGAGCAACCCAGCCCCGCAAACAGGCATAAGCGCTGGCTGATGCGGCACGCTGCTGCGCCCGCTATCCGTCACTATTATTTAAATAGCAAACTATTCAGCAACGACAAGGTCTAGCGCCGAATTTGACCTTGAAGTTCCGCAGTGGCTAACCAACTGCAGTCGAGTCTAGGTAAGCAAGCCACACCCCCGCAGCAGCAGCGCCACCACATGCTCGGTGGCGCGGGCCTGGTCGGCGGCGCTCAGTTCGGGGCAGTCCAGCACGGCGCAGACCTGCACCTCAAAGTCGGCATAGGTCTGGGTCGCGGCCCAGATGGTGAAAAACAGGTGCACCGGGTCGACCCGCGCCATGCGGCCGGCGGTGATCCAGCCCTGAATCACGGCGGCCTTGGCCTGCACCAGCGGGCGCAGCTCGGTGGCCAACAGGGTCTTGAGCACCGGGGCGCCATGCAGCAGCTCGTTGGCAAACACCTTGGAGGCGTGGGGGCGCTGGGCTGACAGCGCCATCTTGTCGCGGATATAACCCTCGATGGCGGTGCGCGGGTCGGCCTCGGGCACGATGCCATGGGTGGGCGCCAGCCAGTCGTTCAGGGTACGCGCCAGCACCGCGCGGTACAGCGCCTGCTTGCTGCCAAAGTAGTAGTGCAGGTTGGCCTTGGGCAGGCCGGCGGCCTCGGCAATGGCGGCCATGGTGGCGCCGCCAAAACCGGCGCCGGCAAAAATGCGCTCGGCGGCGGCCACGATCAGCGCCTCATTGTTCTGTCGGATCTGGCCCTTGGCCAGGTCGTCAGCCAAAGCTACCGGCGGGGAAATAGGGTGAGAGGTCATGTGCGCCAAAAAAAGGGGCCCTACCGTTGAGGGTAAGGCCCCGGTGCGCCAGGGGCGCGGCGGCGTGATTACTTTTTGCTTGCGGCTTCCCACACGGCGTGGGTGTAGGCGGCCTTGCCCGGGTCTTTCTTGATCACCGGCGAGCTGCCGCCGGCCAGCAGCACCTTGACGGTGCGCTCATAGGCGGCGGGCTCCAGGTAGCCGACCTTGGGTGTGCCGGCGTTGGTGATCAGCTTGGCCACGTTTTCCATCTGGCGCTTTTGCACCTTGAGCGTGGCGCTGCCCGAGGCATCAGCGGCCAC
>CAJAXU010000317.1 GCA_903948045.1 uncultured beta proteobacterium
AGCGGGGGTGAGGGCGTCACCTCCACCTTTGATGTGTACCGCTGGTCGTCGCTGGGTAATGCCTCGGTCAAGCTCAGCGGCGGCGGCGCCCGCAGCGTTTACCCCAAGACCGACGGTCAGACGGTGGCCTGGCTCCAATCATCTACGGGCAATGCATCCGGCGGCAGCGCCAACCTGATGAGCCAACCGGTGGCCGGGGGGAGCACACAGACGGTGTCCAGCAACGCCAGCGAGGGATTCGTACTGCGCGATGGTGTGCTGGCCTGGCGCGAAACCGTCACCAGTACCAGCACTGGAAGATTCGGTGGCACGGTCACCACAGTCAGCGGCATCAAGGCATCTGCACTGGGCAGCACGAGTACGGTCTCCAGTCTGAGTTCGGCGGTGCTCTATGGCGCGGGCGCTGGGCAGTTGTTGTTTGGCGAGTCCGGCAAGGTTTACAGCTGGAATGCTGCCACGCGCAGCAGCACACTGCGAATCGACGCAGCCCCCAGCCAGGTGATGGTCGGCGGCACCAGCGTGTACTTTGTGATGGGCGCCACCCAGACGGTGTACCGAATCACCCTGCCATAAAGGCTGAGACGCGTCACCAACCCTGCAGCCGGGGCCAGCAGCTCAGCGTCCCATCGGGCGCCAGTGCTTGGTAATGGGGGTACTGGGCGCCGGTGGCGCAGGCGTGGTTGGGCAGGATACGCAGTTGGGTGCCGATGGGGAAGCGCGTGGCGATATCCGGGTCCGGGCCGGGCTGACGAGACAGGATGCCATGCTCCTGGTTGGCGCTGCTCAGGGTGTAGCCGGGCAGCACCTGGCCGGTGCTGTCGCACACCTGGCCGTAGCCAAAGTCCTGTTTCTGCTTTTGCGTGCCCCGGTCGCGGCTCATGGCCATCCAGCCAGCGTCCACAATGGCCCAGCCCTTGTCGGCTTGGTGACCGATGACGGTGGTGAGCACGCTCAGCGCCAAGTCGGCCGTGCTGCAGACACCGATGTTGTGCATCACCAAGTCAAAAAACACATAGACGCCGGCCCGCACTTCGGTCACGCCGTCCAGTAGCTCCGCGCTCAGTGCGGTGGGCGTGGAGCCAACGCTGACCTCCGCACAGGGCAGCCCGGCGGCGCGCAGACGCTCGGCGGCGCGCACGCAGGCATCACGCTCCTGCGCGGCCATCGCAACCAGCGCGTCGGGGGTGCCCAGGTCGTAGCTGGAGCCGGCGTGCGTCATGACGCCGCCTAAATGCATGCCACCTTGCTGCAGCGTCTGCGCCACTGCCAGCAGCGCGGGCCCATTGGGGTTGAGGCCAGAGCGGTGGCCGTCGCTGTCGATCTCCAGCCACACATCAAACACCTCTCCATGGGCGCGGCCAAATTCGGCGATGGCGGCGGCAGCGGCCACGCTGTCGGTGATGAGCTTGAGCTGGCAGCCCTGGCGGCGCAGGGCCAGTGCCTGCGGTAGTTTGGCCGGCACCATGCCGACGGCGTACAGGATGTCGGTGAAGCCGTCGGCAAAGAAGGCGCTGGCTTCTTTCAGAGTGGAGACGGTGATACCGCGCGCGCCAGCCGCCTGTTGCGCCCGGGCCACCGGCGTGCATTTGCTGGTTTTGACATGGGGTCGAAAGGCCACGCCCAAAGTGTTCATGCGGGCCTGCATGCGCTCGATGTTGGCCTGCATGCGCGACAGGTCGATCAGCGCAGCCGGGGTGTCAAGGTGGGCGAGGGCGTTCAAGGCAGTCTCCGTGTCAAGTGGTGGGGAAAGGGTGGTTATGCCTGGATGGCCCTACCAGGGCCAGGCCAGACGGGTGCCGGCGCCGGTGGCCAGTGCACGCTGGTGCAGCAGGCGTGCCACCGTCAGGTCCTGCAAGGCCAGCCCGGTCATGTCAAACACCGTGATATCGGCGGCAGTGCGCTGCACCAGCACCTTGCCAGTCAGCACATCGCCGAGGCTGGTGGCTGGTGTGTCGGGTGCCCACTGCCGTTCGCCAAGTTGGCTGGTTTGCTGGGCATCGTCCACAAACAGTCGCGCCCTGGCCAGCAGGCCAGGCGGCAGCTCGCGTTTGCCGCGGGTGTCGGCTCCGACACAAGTCAGGTGCGTGCCGGCTTGCACCGCGTCCAGCGCAAACAGCGCGCCGGCGCCGGGCGTGGCCGTGATCACCACGTCACTGGCGGCCACTGCGGCATGGCTGTCGCTGGCGTGGGCCAAGGTGCAAGCCGGAAACGTGGCAGCGATGGTGGCCTCAAAGGCCGGATCGGGCCGCCCAGTGGAGGTCAGATACTGCACCTGCTGCAGGCTGGGCATCAGCCGCAATGCATACATGAGTTGTACCCGGGCCTGCACGCCGGTCCCGAACACGGTCAGGCGGCGGCTGTCCGGCCGGGCCAGTTGCATCAGGCCCAGGGCGCCGGCCGCGCCGGTGCGCTGAGTGGTGACCGCGTTGCCGTCGATGACACACAGTGGCCGACCCGTGGCTGGGTCCATTAGAAGGATGGTGGCCTGATGCGGCTCCCCGCCGACGCGTCGGTTGGCTGGCCAAAAACCGGCGGCCTTGAAGCCCAACAGTGCCTGCGCCGGTACAGCGCCCGACTTGATGCCGAAAACACCTCCCGTGGCCAGCGCTTGGCGCACCACCGGGAACACCTGGCCCTCGTCTGCGCTGTGCAGCTTAAAGGCCTCGCGCACGGCGGCCAGCACGTCGTCGGGCTCCAGCAGCGCGCCCACCTGGTGTTGGTCGAGCAGCAGCAGCTGGGCGTCGCGGGGCAGTTCAGTGGTCATGCCGGATTATCCCGCGCCAAAAAGCCGGCTACAGTACGCGACGTCGTCGGACTTGCGGCGGCGCGCTCTGGAGTTGAACATGGGTCATACCGCACCACGGCCGATCGACGGCCTGCTTGCCACCTATTCCGAAAGCCATGTGCACCCGGTCAATGAAGCGATTCATTGCGTGTGTGTGCCGGCCATTGTGTTGGCGCTGCTCGGGTTGCTGTGGTCGCTGCACCCGCTGCTGCCGGTCTTGATGGCGCTGGCCTCGCTGGGCTACTACCTGTGGCTGTCGCGCCCTTTTGCACTAGGTATGGTGCTCATGACGGCAGCGATGCTGGGAGTGTTGGCGCTAATCCCTGACGCGCAGCGCTTCAACGTGTCGCTGGCGGTGTTTGTGCTGGCCTGGATCGGCCAGTTCATCGGCCACAAGATCGAGGGCAAGAAGCCCTCGTTTTTTGACGACCTGCGTTACCTGCTGATCGGCCCGCTGTTCGTGCTGGCTGTGCTTTACCGGCGGCTGCGCATCGCCTACTGAGGCGTCAGCCCGGCGGCGCGAGGGGCGCTTCCAGCAGGCAGCCGAACTCGCGGGCGAAATCGACCGAGACGCGGGCGTGTACCGCGCCCTGCTGGTCGAAAAAGCGTTGCGTTCCTTGCAGTGTGAATACGCCTTCGTGCCAGATGTCGGGGTGGATGTACAGGCCCTGGCTGCCGTCAAAACGAAAGCAGACAAAGTGCTCAGGCCGCACCTCATCACCGGGCAGCGCCAGCGGCACCATGAAGGGCGCCCGGTCCAGCGGGAAAAACAGCTGGCCGCCGTCCGGATGGTAGTTGGCGTGCCACAGTAGCATGCGTTGTGGCGGTCGCTGGTGGCCCAGGTCGGCCTGCTCGGGCGCTTGGGCATAGGCCAGGATGTAGTGGCCGCCCACGGCTTCATTGCGGCCGTACAGCACATCGCCCTGCCACTCGCTCACAAACACGCCTTGCGTGGTGCCGGCTTCGTCGCCCGTGCCCACATCGACCGGGCGGCGGCCCCGGGCCGGCCAGCGCACGATCTCCACCTGGCAATGGGCCGGGTCGTCCACCAGGCGGCCGTAGCCGGTAAGGGTGGCGGCTGTGGCGTCCACCACGGGCATGCGCACATGGGGCAGTCCGGCTGGTAAATCGGGATGCAGGTAGTCAATGGGCTGAGTCATGGCAGGCTGTTATCAATTGGCGGCACCGAAGCCCTTGTAAAGCATGTAGGCGGCCAGCAGGTACAGGATGCTGGCAAACACCCGCTTGAGTTGTTTGACCGGCAGGGTTTGCGCCGCGCGTGCGCCCAGCGGTGCAGTCAACACACTGCAGCAGGCAATCACGCCCAGCGCCGGTAGCCAGAGGTAGCCGAAAGAGTAGGTTGGCAGATTCTGCAGTCCAATGCCGCTGATGATGTAACCGGCCACGTTGGCTAGGGCAATCGGAAAACCCAGCGCGGCCGAGGTGGCCACCGCGTTGTGAATCGCCACATTGCACCAGGTCATGAACGGTACGCTGACAAAAGCGCCGCCCGCACCCACCAGCCCCGACAAAAAGCCGATCAAGCCACCCGCCGCTGTTAGACCGACCGCGCCCGGCACCTGCCGCGTGGGCGCCGGTTTTTTGTCCAGAAACATCTGGGTCGCTGAAAAGCTGACAAAGGCTGCAAACAACAGCGCCAGCCAGGCCCCTTTGAGGCTGGCAAACACGCCCATGCTGGCCAGTGCGCCGCCCAGCACAATGCCCGGTGCCAGCCCCCGCACCAAATCCCAGCGCACATTGCCGCGCTTTTGGTGGGCTCGCACACTGGAGATCGAGGTGAAGATGATGGTGGACATTGAGGTGGCGATCGCCATCTTGACGGCTAGACCGTCACTCACGCCGCGGTTGGTCAGCATGACGGTAATGAACGGCACCATGATCATGCCGCCGCCAATGCCCAGCAAGCCTGCAAGGAAACCGGTTGCGAGGCCGAGCAGGGCGAGTTCAACAATCAATTGGGCGTGCATTCAAGGTCCGAGAAGTAGGGCTGGATGGAACGGGCTAGGCCTGGCCCCGGCTTACTGTACCTGCAAGCGACCGTGCTGACGGGCCAGTGTGTGGGCCAACAATTGGCCGGCGGCGTAAATGGCATCGATGGTGGGGGTTGGCGTGCCGGTCAGGCGGCCCAGCTCCACCACGGAGCCGACCAGTGCATCGAGCTCCAGCGCCCGGCCGTGTTCCACATCTTGCAGCATGGAGGTCTTGTGCGCACCAACGGCCTGCGCCCCGGCGATGCGCTTGTCGAGCGAAACCTTGAACACGACGCCGAGTTTTTCGGCCACAGCCTGGGCTTCACGCATCATGTTGGCCGCTAATTCGCGCGAGGGCTCAAAAGTGCAGATGTCTTCCAGTGTGGCGTGGGTCAAGGCCGAGATCGGATTGAAGCTCAGGTTGCCCCACAACTTGAGCCAGATCTCGCTGCGGATGTCCTTGGACACCGGGGCTTTGAAGCCGGCCCGCATCATGGCCTGCGACAAGCGCTCGATCCGCTCCGAGCGGCTGCCATCGGGCTCGCCCAGCGTGAAGCGGTTGCCCTCAATCACCCGCACCACGCCTGGCGCTACCAGCTCGGCGGCGGGGTAGACCACGCTGCCAATCAGCTGCTGGCTGTCAATGCCAGCAGCCAAGCGCCCGCCCGGGTCCACGCTGTTGAGGCCTTGGCCCTGCCACGGACCCGGCAGCTGGTGAAAGTACCACCAGGGAATGCCGTTGATCATGCTCACCACCATGGTGTCGGGCCCGATCAGGGCGTTCAGGCCCGGCAACAAATCAGCCACTTGGTGCGCCTTGACGGTGATCAGCACCACATCCTGTGGCCCGGCATCGGCCATGTTTTGTACCGCCCGTGCCTGCGGCGCGTGTTGTTCGGTACCGTCCTCCAGCACCAGCCGGAAGCCATGAGCCTGAATGGCGGCCAGGTTCTGGTTGCGCGCGATAAAGGTGACGTCTTCCCCGGCGATGGACAATTTGGCGCCGAGGTAGCCACCAATGGCGCCGGCACCGACCACAGCGATTTTCATGGTCACGCTTCAGCCCAGGCCGAGTTTGGCGGCCAGCCCGATGCGCTGCAGCTTGCCGGTGGCCCCTTTGGGGATTTCGTCCATGAATAAAATTTTCTTGGGCACCTTGTAGTCGGCGGCGCGGCTGCTGACATAGACCTGCAGCTCGCGTTCGGTGGCAGCATGCCCCTCGCGCAGCACCACCACCGCCGCCACTTCTTCACCCAGCTTGGGGTGTGGCATGCCAAAGCACACCACCTGGGCCACGGCCGCATGGTCCATCAGGATTTCATCGACCTCGCGCGGGCTGACTTTCTCACCGCCACGGTTGATGATTTCTTTCAGCCTGCCGGTGATGCTGATGTAGCCCTCGTCATCCATCACGCCCTGGTCGCCGGTGCGGAACCAGCCGTTCAAAAAGCCCTCGTCATTGGCCTTGGGGTTGTTCTCGTAGCCGGCCGTGACGTTGGCGCCGCGGATCACGATCTCGCCCGTGTTGCCGCGCGGCAGCAGCGCGCCGTCCTGGCCCATGATGGCCACCTCGGGCCCGGCCGCAATACCAACCTTGCCCGGTTTGCGCACCGCCGGCGGCAGCGGGTTGCAGGCCATCTGATGCGTGGCTTCGGTCATGCCGTAAGCTTCGATCAGCGGCGCGTGGAAGATGTCTTCGAGCTCTTTGATCACCTGTGGCGGCATCGACGACGACGACGAGCGCAAAAAGCGCAGTGGGTTACGCGCAATGATGTCGGCGTTGCCACGCGCCCGACTCACGATGGCCTGGTGCATGGTGGGCACAGCGGTGTACCAGCTGGGTTTGGCCTCGTCCATCCAGCTGAAAAACTTCAGGGCGTTGAAGCCGGGTGTGCAAAACACCTGCGAGCCTGCCGCCAGCGGCGCCAGCACCCCGGCGATCAGGCCGTGGATGTGAAACAGCGGCATCACATTGAGCCCGCAGTCCTGGGCGGTGAACTGCAGCGAGTGGCGAATGTTGGTGGCCGAGGCGACCAAATTGGCCTGCGACAGCGGGACGATCTTTGGGCGCGAGGTGGTGCCCGAGGTGTGCAGCACCATCGACACATCGCCCGGTTGGGCAAAGCCGCCGGTCATGGCCGGTGTCGAGGTGCTCGCGCCAGCACACGCTTGCAGCACAAAGTACCCCGCGGGCTGGTCCGGGCTGGCGATGAGGTCGATCACACGGACGCCCAGTTTGCCGGCCACTTCGATGGCGGGGGAGGTGCTGCCTTGTTCCACGATCAGGGCGCGTGCATTCAGGTCGGTCAGGTAAAACTCGAACTCATCGGCACGGTAAGCCGGGTTCAGGGGGGCGCTTGTGACACCGCTGGCACAGGCCATGAAGCAGGTGGCCATCTCCGGCCCATTGGCTAACACGATCGCCACCCGGTCATTGCGGCCGATGCCCAGTGTGTTCAGTTGGCTGATGGTGCTGGCAATCAGAGACCTGAGTGCGCCAAAGCTCAATGCATGCCGGGCAGGCGCCGAGATGGCAGGCGCTTCGTCGGCACCATTGGCAAGAAGGTCTCGCAGGATGTCAGGCATCACGGCTCCAAGGGGTAAACCGTGCAGTTTATCAACGAAGCGGCGCCGTCCAAATAGCCAGCAGTACCGGCTGGATCTCCAATAGACTCGCAGAAACAGAACATCTTTAAATCAACATCCTTAAAAAACTGACAATGAGCACCACGTTCAACTACAAGCACCTGTACTATTTTTGGGTGGTGGCCAAAGAAGGCGGCATTACCCGGGCGGCCGACAAGCTGGGCATGGCGGTGCAAACCGTCAGCGCCCAGGTGCGCGAGCTGGAGCGGTCGCTGGGTTATGCCCTGCTCAAGCCGGCCGGGCGCGGCCTGGTGTTGACCGATGCCGGGCTGGCTGCCATGCAACAGGCCGACCAGATTTTTCAGTTGGGAGAAAGCCTGCCAGACCGGGTCCGCGATGCGGTGAGTGCGCCTTCGGTGCGGCTGGCCGTCGGTATCTCGGATGGTTTGCCCAAGCTGGTGGTACACCGGCTGTTGCAGCCCGTGCTGGGGGAGCCCAATTTGCGGCTGCTGTGCCATGAGGGGGAGTTTGACGACCTGCTGGGTGACCTGGCGCTGCACCGGCTCGACGTGGTGCTGTCCGACCGGCCCGCGCCCAACAACGCCAACATCAAGCTCTACAACCACGCGCTAGGCTCTTCGGCCATGGCCTGGTTCGGTGTCGCCGCACTGGCGAAGGTGGGTGCATCCAATTTTCCGGGCAGTCTGGCCACGCTGCCAATGCTCTTGCCCACCGGACACGCGGCGGTGCGCGCTCGGCTGGACCTGTGGTTGGAGCAAGGTGCCATCCGGCCGCGCATCGTGGGCGAATTTGAGGACAGCGCTTTGCTCAAGACCTTTGGCGCCAGTGGCATGGGCGTCTTCCCTGCCGCCGAATGGGTGCAGGACGACCTGCTGGCGGACGGCGGCATGCAGCGTCTGGGCGGCTGCGAGGGTGTGATGGAGCATTTCTATGCCATTGGCACCGAGAAGAAAGTGCAGCATCCGCTGGTGCTGCGGCTGCTGCAGCCGGCCCTTCACAACCCTTAGGCCGTGACTTGGGCTCGTAGCCAATTCTTGTTTTTTCGAAGTGTTATTCAATTAAATAATGCTTTTTTAATGGCTATCCGTGGCGTATGCTTCGATGGCTTATCCATTTTTTAAGGAGATTCGCGTGAAAAAGTTTCTTTCTCTGATGGCCGTGGTCTTGACCCTCGGCATTTCAACCCTGACCATGGACGCCGAAGCCGCCAAACGCATGGGTGGCGGTAAATCCATGGGGACGCAACGTAACGTGGGGCCGGACAAGGCGCCGGGCGCCGCAGTGGCGCCACCAGCCGCCGCCGCTGCGGCAGCTGCACCTGCTGCTGCAGCATCCAAGCGCTCATGGATGGGTCCGATCGCCGGCCTGGCGGCTGGCCTTGGCTTGGCGGCGCTGGCCTCGCACCTGGGCTTTGGCGATGAACTGGCCTCAATGGTCATGATCGGCCTGCTGGCCTTCGCCATCATGGCGGCCATCGGCTTCTTCATGCGCAAACGCGCAGCCGCCCAGCGAGGCGGTACATCCCAGGCGGGTGGTCTGGCCTATGCCGGCGCCAGCCCGGACGCCGGCGCAGCCAACCCGGCCGCGCCTGCCTACAAGGTGGCTATGCCCGCTGGGGGCTCCATGATCGGCTCCGCTCTGGGCAGCGGCCAGGCGGCCGCCGCTACATTGCCAGCCGACTTTGATGCCGCAGGCTTCGAGCGTAACGCCAAAGTGAATTTCATCCGCCTGCA